>JAHRWY010000274.1:0-9656 GCA_019104935.1 Kaistella sp. | reverse complement strand
AAAGATTGTAACACTGTGGATATAAAGCAACCCGAATTTGCATCGGGCAAAAATTTTGTAAGTCTCTGCCGCGAGTCTTTTAATAAGGATACCGGTTATGTTCTTACCCCAGGTTATTATCAGATTCAACTGAAAAGTTTTTGTCTTAAGGCCGGAACTTACGCACCAAGCAAAGGCGACGGGTACCTTTTTGCTCCTTTGAAAGGTCCTAAAGAAGAAATCATCAATGCTTTGGTAAAAAATTGGTACAATCATCAGGATATTCCTCAGGAACAGGTGCAGTCTCTGGTGTGGGCGGTAATTGCTAAATCGAGTTTTAAAAACCTGAATACCGAAAGTAAACTGGTTGCCGCCAGACTTTTAAGCAAAGATCAGTTGCTCAAATTATCTAAAATGGGCTTGGATTTTATACCGGCTGATATAATGAGTAAGGCTAAAAGTAATCTTCCGCAGCCTGTACAGATCGCGCTGGATGCTGAAAATAAAATACGGAATTTCTTCAGTTCATCTTCTTCCAGTTATGCTGAACTTGAAAGGCTTGCCATGATCTCAGGCGTTAACCCTGAAAAATCTGAAATTCTGTACGGAACATGGGGACTGCATCCGGACGGATATTGGGTAGCGTACGAACCTCACGGCTACAGGGAAATGACAGTAAAAATATTTGTTCCAGAAAACTTGACTTCGGTGAGTTTTATACCTTCGGATCAGGTTGCGGTGCCTGCCAATACTTCCAGTCAAAGACTCATGTTGTCGGATATGCTGAATTGTAACTAAAGTTAGATTTTTCTGAACTAAAATTGTTTCGGAAGAATTATAAAAATGTATAAAACAAGTTTCGGCGCCGCAGGCGCTGAAACTTTTTAATTTAACTGTAAATAATTTACATAATAATTCGCGTCAAATTCCACAGGATTGGTATCCTTTAATGTAACTGTTTGCCATGCGGAAGTCGGATTTAAAAGCTGGTTGCTCTTCAGACGCAACGGCATTGAAAATTTCTCGATTACATTGTTGTAACGGAATTTCAACGCATTTCCTTTTTGAGAATATTCTAAAACCGGAATTTCAGTCGTTCTTAAATACTGATTGAAAACCGGTGAAAAATCAATGCCTGATTTCTGTGAAATATAATTTTCAACCTGTTGTGTAGTTACTGTCTGGTGATAAAAATCTTTGTTCAGTCCTCTTAGAATCTGTCTGAATTTTTCATCATCATTTATTACCTGGCGAATGGTGTGCAGCATATTTGCGCCTTTGTAATACATATCGCCGCTTCCTTCATTTCTTACGCCGTACCGGCCGATGATTGGGATGTCGTTTTTAATATTATGGCGGATGCCCTGAACGTATTTTTCAGCTGAGTTTTTATCCATATAATTTTCAGTGAAAAGGGTTTCAGAATAGCTCGTGAATCCTTCGTGAACCCACATATCAGCCTGATCTTTTGCGGTGATGTTATTGGCAAACCATTCATGGCCCGTTTCGTGAATAATAATGAAATCCCAGTTCAACCCCACGCCGCTTCCGGATAAATCTCTGCCCAGATAACCGTTTTTGTATTTATTACCGTAACCAACATTGCTCTGGTGCTCCATTCCCAGGTATGGAGTTTCTACCAGTTTGTAAGAATCTTCGTAGAAAGGATAAGGCCCAAACCAATATTCGAATGCGTTCATCATCGGTTTTACCTGCGTAAACTGTTTTTTAGCTTTGTCGAGATTGTAATCTAAAACCCAATAATCAAGATCCAGTTTTCCGTTTTCGCCATCATAAATTTCTTTAAAATTCACATACTTTCCGATGCTGGGAACAATAGAGTAGGCGTTGATCGGATTTTTAACTTCCCAGGTGAAGGTATTTTTGTTTTTTTCTGAAGTCTGCGCAATCAGCCGTCCGTTCCCGACACCGACTAAATCTTTTGGCGTAATGATTTTCATTACAATTCCGTTATCGGGTTCGTCGCTCCAGATGTCTTTTACCGGAAGCCAAACCGAAGTACCGATGCCTTCCTGAGCAACACTTACAAAAGGATTTCCGTTATCATCCTGCTTGAAAACCCAGCCACCATCCCAGGGAGCATTTTTCGCAATTGTGGGATTGCCGTAATACTGAATGGTGAACGAATGAGTATCGCCTTTTTTGTAGTCTTTTTTAGTTTCAATAAAGATAAAATCACCGTCGCGTCTTGAGCTGCAGAGTTTTTCATCAGAATCAATAATCTTATACTGCATCGGTTGGTGGAAATCAATCTGGAAAACAGGGTTTTTGATGTCTTTTGTGATTTCGAAGGTTATTTTGTTGGTTCCCGAAACCGATTTGTTCTGAATATTCGGTTCTACAGAAATTTCATACTTTTTTACATCCCAAAAGTTTCTGTACATGGTATTGGAGCCTTTTAAAGTATCCTGTTTGCTGAAGTTTTGGGCAGAAAGCGCTGCAGAAGCCAATATGAGCAACGAAAATGATTTTTTCATGAAAAGTAATTTCTTTATCGAACAAATATAATTATTTTAAATATTGTGAAAGGGGCAATTTACTGTTGGCTCGCTTTGTGTTGTTAAAATTCAGTATTTTTGAAAAATAATTCAATTCAAATCAACTGTTTGAAATTAAAAATAAAAATCCACACATGAAGATCAGAACTCTTATCGCAGTTTTTGCTTTTACCATCTTGGTTTCCTGTAATAAAGACAAAGAAATCCTCAATACTTTAAACGACTACAACATTTCCATGGAGAGCAAAGGTTACCATTTTGGTGATGCTTTGGCACTGCCGAAAGATGTGACGGAAAATGCAGAAAGCATCTCGATAAGTTTTGGTGATAAAGAAACCTCAAATCTGGTGATCGATCCTGAATATTTCACGCTGGGAGATAACGCGGTGACTTTCAATATTAAAAAGAAGAACGGCGAAATCATTACGCAGGATGCCACAATCAATGTTTTTGCAAAAACTCCGGAAGCCAAACTTACTTATGAGATCGTGAAGGAATATCCACACGATCCCAAAAGTTTTGTGCAGGGTTTTCTGCTGGAAGGAAATACGGTTTATGAATCCGACGGACAAAACGGTTCGTCCAGAATTCTTAAATATACATTGGGAACCACTACTCCAATTGTAGAGACACCACAGTCTGACGAGATTTTTTCAGAAGGTGCTGCCATTGTTAGCGATAAAATTTATCAGCTGACCTGGCAGAATAAAAAAGGTTTCATTTATAACAAAAGCGACCTAAGCCTGATCAGCGAGTTTGTCTATCCGAACGTAATTGGAGAAGGCTGGGGCTTAACTTACGATAACAAGAATTTAATCTTATCCGACGGAACTAAGAATATTTACTTTCTTGATGTGAAAGATCCGTCGAAAATTGTACGTTACATTTCTGTTGCCGGAAATACCGAAGCGTACGACCAGCTGAATGAACTGGAGTATCACAAAGGATTTATTTATGCCAACGTATGGCAGAAACCGGTAATTCTGAAGATTAATCCGGCAAACGGTGAAGTTGTAGGGAAATTCGATTTTACTGAAATTGCAAAACTTCATACCACCAATTCAGATGATGTTTTGAATGGTATTGCTTTTAAAGGCGATAATATGTTAATCACCGGGAAAAACTGGAACAAAATTTATGAAGTAGCTATAAAATAAGCTGAAACTTAATATTTAAAATGACGTTCACTGAACGTCATTTTTTATAAATTTGATAAACCTATTTTTTTGAAATTATTCCATCTCATATTTTTATTTGTTTTCTGTACAGTTTCTGCGCAGAAAAACCTGGCTTTTGATTCTATAAAACTCAAAGATGCAAAAGATTTGCTGGTTGACGATTACGGGAATATTTATCTTTACAAAAACAAGGATTTCAGTTTTACAAAATATGATTCGCTTGGCCAGCAGAAAGGAAAACTGATGCTCACGCTGCCTTTTAAAATACAGTCTGTACAGAATCCTTTAAGCATTGCGTCTTTTTCCGAAAATGCACAGGAACTTAAATTTTACGATCAGAATCTTAATGAAATTCAAACTGTAAATTTCCGGCAGAAATTTGGTTTTATAAAAATGGTGTATGCCGAAGATTTGCAGCAGATCTGGTTGCTCGATGAAAGTACAAAACGCCTCATCCAGTATAATTTCCGCGAAGATAAAATCATCAATTCCTATCCTTTTGATATCGATTTTGAAAACGTAACCGACATATTGGTTTTTAACAGTCAGGTTTATTTACTTACAAAAACACAATTGGCAGTTTATAATTTCAACGGAAATAAAATGTTTGAATTTCCTCTCACTGAAGGCAAACGCCTAAGACGCGAAAACGGGAATGTTTTGGTCATCGGAAAAAACACCATTTATTTTCTGCAGGACCGTATGTTGGGAATAATTTTCAATGCTGAAAATTCGCAGATTGTGGATAAAAACTCTGCCGCTTATATTGTAATCAACGCCAACAAACTTTATCTTTACCCGCTCAATAAATAAGGTTCTGAAGGGAAACTTTCAGTCGTTTCGGTTCATTTTTTAATCATTTAATTTTTAACAATGCACATTGCGGTTACAGGAAACATAGGCGCGGGAAAAACAACTTTAACAACCATGCTGTCCAAACATTACGGTTGGGATGCACAGTTCGAAGATGTAGATCATAATCCGTATTTAGAGGATTTTTATGCAGATATGAGCAAGTGGAGTTTTGCCCTGCAGATTTATTTTTTAGGAAGCCGTTTCCGCCAGGTGAAAGAAATCCGCGAAAGTGGTAAAAACATTGTTCAGGACCGTACGATTTACGAAGATGCCCATATTTTCGCCGAAAACCTTTATGATATGAATCTTTTGTCGGATCGGGATTTCAATAATTATACGTCAGTATTTAATCTGATGAAAAGTTTCGTTTCGGCACCGGATTTGCTGATTTATCTGAAGTCTGATGTTCCGAATCTGGTAAAGAAAATTTATAAAAGAGGCCGAGATTACGAAGCTACAATTTCTATCGAATACCTTTCTAAACTTAACCAGAAGTACGAAAAATGGATATCGACCTACAACGAGGGTAAACTTCTCGTGATCGAAGTTGATGATTTAGATTTCGTGGAAAGGCCCGAAGATTTTGGTTATATTCTGGAAAGAATTGAAAACCAGATGCACGGACTTTTCTAGATTTAGGGCATGAGATGAATGTAAAAAATATTATAACCTTCAACTCAACCACTAATGATTAAAGTACTTCACAACAATACGTGTTCTAAATCGAGAGCGATTCTGGAACATTTGGATGAGAATAACGTACCTTTTGAAATTATCGATTTCATAGAAACGCCCTTAACCGAACTTGAACTTAAAACGCTTCTGAAAAAGCTCAATACCGATGTACAGGGACTTATCAGAAAAAACGACAGGCTTTATCAGGAACGTTATATGGGGAAAGATTTCAGTGAAGACGAATGGATAAAAATCTTGGTTGAAAATCCTTCGCTAATCCAGAGGCCAATTCTTATTAAAGGTTCTGTAGCAATGGTCGGGAGACCTATCGAAAATGTAAGGTTTTTTATTGAAAAATAATTCAGACTATTTTATTAAATCTTCAAACGCTTGTTCAGGCGTTGAAAACTTAAAATCAAATCCCAGCGATTTGATTTTTTTGTTGGATGCACGGGTGCCTTCCAAAATAATGGAACTCATCTCCCCGAAAGCCATTTTCATAACAAACGAAGGAACATTTACCGGAAGAAAGAGCTTTCCGGATGTTTTTGCCAGTGCTTTCATGAAATTTTCGTTGGTAGGTATTTGATCAGCAACTGCATTGAATTTTCCCTCGATTTCCGGGTTTTCCAGAACGAAAATGTACATATTTACCAAATCATCTTCGTGAATCCAGTTCATCCATTGATTTCCAGAGCCCACCGCGGAACCGATATTAAAATCTACCGTTTTCTTCAGCATCGGGAAAGCACCGCCATTTTTTGCCAGAACCATTGCGGTGCGTAAACAAACAGTTCTGTGGGAAATATCTGAAAAATTTTCAGCAGCATTCTCCCATTCGTCGCAAAGTTTGGCCAGGAAATCTTGTTTTAAAATTCCGTCACTTTCTTTTAAAATCTCATCCGAAGTAAAAGTGCCGTAATAGTTAATTCCCGAAGCAGAGATAAATGATTTGAGCCGAACGTTCTGGCGTAAACAATAGTCTTTAAGCAGATTCGCAGTATCAATTCTGCTGGAGAAAAGCTCCTTTTTATACTCAGCAGTCCATTTTTGGCTGATATTGGCACCAGCGAGATGAATGATAGAATCCAGATTTTCAAACGCCTTGGGATCGATGAATTTTTCATCAGTGTTCCAGTAGAATTCGTCAGGATTATTGGTTTTTTTCCTTGTTAATAATCTTGCGTTATGATTGCGCTCCCGTAGTTTTTGAACCAGTTTTTTACCGATTAATCCGGTTCCGCCTGTGATTAAAACATGCATGATATTCAATTAAAGCATCATTACGCCTGAAATTTTACCTACTTCCTTGTAAATGCTGATGACCTGGTCTGCATCCAAAACAAATGCGTTCATTGTTAATGAAGTATATTTTCCGTTTTTGCTGTCTTTGGTTGAAAGGGTGTATTTCACATTGTCGAAAACCCTGTAAATTTCAGTTTGTTTCGATTCTTCGTTGGTGATTATAAATTTGAAAAGATAATCCTGAGGAAAGTCGTGTGTAGCTTCGAGTTTTTCTTTCAGTGATGCATAGAAATCTTCTGGGTTCAAATTTTCCTGATTGTCAACTATATTAATCATCTCGTTGTAATTTTAAGGTTAAAAAAAATTCCGGACAAACCGGAATTCAAAATTAAGGATTATTTCCCTATTTCATGCCATTCAGGGAGTTCATAATAGTCGTTGCATTTTGCTGCTCGTGGCTTTCGATGATGTTGAACAATCCGTTTACCATCTGCTGCGAGGCAAATCTACTGATTCCTCCGGTGAGTGAATTGGTGGAATTTTGCCCACCAAGGATGTTTCCTAATATATTTGATCCCTGCAATGCTGAATTTAATGAACTCACCAACCCGAATTCATTCAGTTTAGCGTCAACTTTTGGTGCTATGGCGGCCATAAGTTGCTCTGATGTTCTTTCTTTCAGGATTTGAGTTGCGGCGCCACTTCCTCCCTGTACGATTCTGGCCGCATCTTCTGCAGTTAAACTGTTAACGGCATTTACTAAAATCGGTCTCGACACATCTACTGTAAATGCAGCAGCCTGAGCAATATATTGTTTCTCTTTCTGAACAAGGCTGTTCAATCCTAATTTCTGTAAAGTACTATTAAGATCTTTCAATTGTTGAGGCAGTGCAGCATCGATGAGCTGGTTAGCCATAAAACTGTCTTTATCGCTAAAGATATTGAGCCCTTTTGTAATTCCTCCCAGAAGTATCTGTTTCAGAACGGCCAACCCTACGCTTGAAGTTGCCAAAGCCAAACAAGACTGGGTGGTTGTTCCTAATGTTGCAACTGCCATAGTTGCCACCAATATTGTATTTCTTCTCATGATATTAAAATTAATGATAATGCAATCATTTTCAAATATTAAGCCAAACAAAAATACTAAGTTAGGTTAACGTTAATTAACAATTTTTGAAAAATATTAGGAGAAGGATAACAGATTTTAAATATATTTTCTAACTTTGAGATAATAAACACGTGATGTGCTCAGCTACACACATGATTTTTACAAAACAAAACCTACTATATGAAACACAGTAATTTAAAATTTCCGTGCTTAATTGCGGTATTTTACTTCGGAATGAATGTAAATGCACAGGAAATTCCACGGGATACCGTGGTTAAGGAACAAAAGATTGAAGAGGTAGTGATGATTGGGTATGGTACGGCGAAAAAGCGTGATCTTACAGGATCCATTACTCGGGTTGCTGGTGAAGAGGTAAATGATAAGCCTGCATCCAATCCAGTGAATTCGCTACAAGGTAAAGTTGCCGGTCTGTCGGTGGTAAATTCAGGTCAACCTGGATCACAGGCAGATGTTAGAATCAGGGGGACTGTAACCATTAACCAGACACAGCCTGTTTATATTGTTGATGGCGTTTTCGCAAACAACATCGATTTTCTTAATCCAGCTGATATAGAATCGATCGAAGTCCTGAAAGATCCCTCATCTCTGGCTATCTTCGGTAACCGAGGAGCGAATGGAGCTATTATCGTAACAACGAAAAGAGCAAAATCCGGCAGAACTTCGATTAGTTTCAATTCGTCATTAGGTGTGAAATCACTTGATAACCGGCCGGACTTAACCAATGCGGAGCAGTTCAGGATCTTGTTTAATGAAGATTTGATGAGTCAGGGGCTTAGTCCCTACGATTTCAGTCTTTTTAACGCAGACACTAACTGGATCGATGTCATTAAAAAAAATGGTGGCATCATCAACCAGCACAGTGTAACAATGTCGAATGGAGGCGATAAAAACCGGGTAAGTTTTTCGTTCGGCTATCAAAGCGAAGAGGGATCCATAAAATACGAAGATTATTCCCGACTTACATTTAAATTCAATGATGACTTAAAAATAAGCAACAGTTTTAGAGTAGGAATGGGGTTAACAGGTTCTTATGCTAAATTGCCGCAGCTAAGGAACTTTGGTTCAGCGCTGAACGCTACACCGGTTGTAGCCCCTATAAATATGATTCCTGGAGATTATTATGGCTTATATAATTCGCTGCCGCAGCAGATCGGAGCTGCACAGATTGGCAATCCACTGGCTTTAGTTGAAGGACACCGATATACACAGCTCAACAAAGATTTCCAGTTCAACCCAAATGCTTATCTGGAATTCGATTTCTTTGATCATTTTACCTTCAGATCAAACTATTTTGTAACCTACAGAAATGGAAACGGCCGGGGGTACTCACCAATTTTTGATGTTTACATTACCGAGAGTAATACTTCAGCACCTTATTCCGGGAGGTTGTTAACCAGCATTAATCAGTTCGAAAATCGCGATATCAGTTTTCAACAAAACCAGTTACTGACTTATAAAAACCAATTTGGTGAACATGATTTAACGCTTTTAGCTGGTTTTGAAACTACAAGCAGAGAATATACCGAAATGTCTGCCAGCGCAAGAAGTAGTTTATCTAACCCACTTGGGCAGATACCAAATAATCCCAGATTTTGGTATATGAATACAGATTTTGTTGACTCTACAACTAAAAGTGTAAACAGTGGCCAGTACAAAACCAGAAACGTTTCCTATTTCGGAAGAATGCTTTATAACTTTTCTAATAAATATTTGCTGAATGCTTCTATCCGTAATGACGGATCTTCTGCTTTAGCACCAGGAAATCGTTTCGATTGGTTCTGGTCTGTAGGTGCAGCATGGGAAGTAACCCGCGAAAACTTTATGAAGGAAATTGATTTCCTGAATTATTTTAAAGTTAAAGGATCCTATGGTGATTTAGGAAATCAGTATACACCGTATAACTATTTTGGTTACCCGATCTACGTTGAAGGGGGTACCGGAGTATTCAACGGTAATTTGTATCCTGCTTTTGTAAAACAGTGGGAAGAAGCTGATGATCTGGGTTGGGAACATTTAAAATCTTATGAATTCGGATTTGAATCGATGATGCTGAACCGCAGGTTATCATTTGATGCT
>JAHRWY010000270.1:0-4517 GCA_019104935.1 Kaistella sp. | reverse complement strand
TGATGAAGAAACGATAAAATCCCAGCTGCTGAACTTTCAGGAAGCCTTTCAGGTAGATGAATTGATGATTACCGCCCATATTTACGAACAGGAAGCACGTCTTAAATCTTATGAAATATTTAAAAATGCAGTAAACGGAATGTTCGGGTGATTACCTGATTTAGCTGATTGATTCATTTATTTCATCTGCTGAATTACAAAATCTGCGGGAACTCATCTCCGCGGTTTTTAAAGATTTGTTTTTTCCGATATTTTATGAATAAGAATAACAGCGCAAGGGCAAAAAACGCTGTCCAAATAATCGTTGCCGAATTTCTTAATTCTAAGTATCTTTGCACCATCTAAAAAAGTAAAATGTCTGATATTAAACTTAACACGATTCCGGAAGCGATTGAAGATCTGAAAAACGGCAAAATCATCATCGTAGTGGATGATGAAAACCGCGAAAATGAAGGAGATTTTCTTTCCGCAGCAGAACTTACAACTCCCGAAATCATCAATTTTATGACGATTCACGGAAGAGGACTGATCTGTACGCCACTTCCCGAAAAAAGATGTGACGAACTGGGCCTCGATATTATGGTAACGCGCAGCAGCGACCCGAAAGAAACCGCATTTACGGTTTCTGTGGATTTGCTGGGCGAAGGAGTTTCTACAGGAATTTCGGCGAGTGACCGCAGTAAAACGATTTTGGCCCTGATGGACGAAAATACAAAACCTACCGATTTTATGCGTCCGGGACATATTTTCCCACTGAGAGCAAAGAAAGGCGGTGTTTTGAAAAGAGCAGGCCACACCGAAGCCGCAATTGACCTGACGAAACTTGCAGGTCTGAAAGAAGGCGGCGTGATCTGCGAAATCATGAACGAAGACGGCTCGATGTCGCGACTACCGGAACTGGCAGAACTGGCAAAGAAACACGACCTGAAAATAATTTCTATTGAAGACCTCATTCACTATCAGCTTAAAAAAGGTGATTTAATTGAGAGAATTGAGGAAAGAAAAGTAAAAACCCATTACGGTGATTTCGATTTTTATGCCTTTAAGGAAACCAGTACAGACCAGATTCATTTTGCTTTGACGAAAGGAACCTGGGTGGCTGATGAACCTGTGTTGGTGAGAGTTCAGGCTTCTAATGCGTATTTTGATGTATTGAACCGACTTACCGCCGGTGAAAAACCACTTCTTGAAAAAGTAACCAAAATGATTAATGACGAAGGAAAAGGCGCATTAATCTTCATCAATAATGTTTCGAATGCGGAAAATACGCTGAGAAAACTGCAGCAGTTTATCGACTTTCAGGATGGCCAGCAACAGCGGCCGACTTTGGCTTCAAACTTCCATGATTACGGCATCGGGACGCAGATTCTGAAGAATTTAGGTATCACCAAATTCCGTGTGATTACGCAGAATGTTAACCAGAAACCTTTGGTGGGCGGCTACGATGTGGAAGTGACGGAAATGGTGCAGCTTTAAGAAGAGCCAAGTTAAAAGAATAAAGTAATCCCGGTTCGTGAGAATCGGGATTACTATTTTAAAAAACTTTGTAAAAGTCGTGCGCAGGTATCTAGAAAATGCCAAGTCGGTAGATTTTGCGGAGTGTTCGCTCTACTCCTTATTTAAGTCATTAATCAAATTTGCTAAATCTTCAAGTTTAAAACTTTTGTTTTTTAGCTTTAAAATCACATCTGGATTATTATTAGCAATTTCAGCAACTTTATCGGAAGTAACTAAATATGCCAATACATTTTTTAATCCAGACGATTTAACCCGAAAAGGGTTCTGTCTATCAATAAGCAAAACTTTGTGCGAGTCTCCATTTGCATCAAACCATGAACTATAAGGTTTCATATTCAGGACACTTCCTACAATACTTCCACCATAGGGAGTAGGATTACCAATTGCTTTCTTATCGGTTTTTTCGTTCAAAACAATAAGCATATAATTTTTTCCGATAATGTCAAATTTAGAAAAAGTATCAAACTTATAGATATATTGAGCATAAACCATATTGAAATATAAATCGTTATTATATTGCAATGCCCAAGATGAACCTTCTTTATTTTTCGATTTTTTATTAGTTTCTTTATCAACTTTTTTTCCAACAATAATATATTCAGAAGTAAGTGTTTTAACCTCTGTATTTACAACAGGTTCAATAGGCTTATTGGAAACATAGTCTTCATAAATATAATAATATTTAAAGTCTTTATAATTTTCCTGTGCTTTGACAGAGAAGAAATTTACGAGGAGAAATATCAACAAAATTCTTTTATTCATTTCTTAAATTATTGGTTATTTTTGCATGAGAGACAGCCCTCAAATATGCGAATATTAACTGTATCCACAAAACTTAGAAAACAAAAAAATCCCGGCTCTTGCGAACCGGGATTTCTATTTATGGGTCAGGATAAATTATGCCTGAACGTTGTTTTGTCCTAATACGAAAGGCTCAACTTCTTTGATTTCGCCGAACTGCTGCTCGTAGTTTGCTACGTTTTGCTGTAATGCATTAAGCACTCTTTTCGCGTGAAGCGGCGCCAAGATTACTCTTGATCTTACGTTTGCCTGCTGTACACCCGGCATCAACTGGATGAAATCTACTACGAATTCTGATGGAGAATGGTTTACTAACGCAAGGTTACAGTAAACACCAGCAGCGATCATTTCGTTAAGGTTGATGTTGATGTTGTTTGGATCGTTGTTTTGGTTTTGGTTGTTGTCCATGTTTTTTTTAATATTTTAAATTATAAATTTTAGATTTTAGATTTTAAAAGGATTTTAGACTATGAATTCAATTTAAAAATCATAATCTAAAACCTATCATCACTTAATTGATGTCTTCGAATTCTTTCTTAGAGCCAACGATTACACTTTGGTAGTCTTTCAGACCTGTACCTGCAGGAATTCTGTGTCCTACAATTACATTTTCTTTCAGACCGGTAAGATAATCAACTTTTCCGGAAACTGCTGCTTCGTTAAGAACTTTTGTAGTTTCCTGGAACGATGCTGCCGACATGAAGGACTTGGTTTGAAGTGCTGCTCTTGTAATACCCTGCAGAACCGGTGTTGCGGTTGCAGGAAGTGCTTCGCGAACTTCTACCAAAGCTAAATCTTCACGCTTCAGTTTAGAGTTTTCGTCTCTCAGTTCTCTTGCGGTAATCATCTGACCTGGTTTGAAGACTTTGGAATCACCAGCTTCTGTTACTACTTTCAGTCCGAATACTCTGTTGTTTTCTTCGAGGAAATCGAATTTATGTTCCAGAGCACCTTCCAGGAATTGGGTGTCGCCACCATCAACGATCGATACTTTTGTCATCATCTGTCTTACAATGATTTCAAAGTGTTTATCATCAATTTTTACCCCCTGAAGACGGTAAACTTCCTGAATTTCGTTTACCAGATATTCCTGAACGGCTGTTGGGCCTTTGATTTTCAGGATATCATCCGGAGTAATAGATCCGTCGGAAAGCGGCGCACCTGCTACAACGAAGTCATTTTCCTGAACAAGAATCTGGTTCGAAAGTTTTACTAAATATTTAGAGATTTCACCGGTTTTTGCTTCTACGATCAATTCGCGGTTACCACGCTTGATCTTTCCGTAAGAAACTACACCGTCGATTTCTGTTACTACTGCTGGGTTTGAAGGGTTACGCGCTTCGAAAAGTTCGGTAACTCTTGGAAGACCACCCGTGATATCCCCTGATTTGGCAGATTTTCTTGGGATCTTGATCAAGACTTTACCCGCCTTAATTTTTTCTCCGTCGTTAACCATCAAGTGGGCACCAACCGGTAAGTTGTATGCTTTCTGCTCAACTCCTTTGGAATCTACTACTTTCAGAGTAGGAACAGCTTTCTTGTTTCTGGATTCAGAGATTACTTTCTCCTCGAAACCAGTCTGCTCATCGATTTCCAACTGGAATGAAATACCCTGGATGATATCCTCGTACTCTACCTTACCGGCAGATTCAGCAATAATTACCGCGTTATATGGATCCCATTTCGCAATAACATCACCTTTTTTCACTTTATCACCTGGTTTCACCAATAATTCGGAACCATAAGGAACGTTGGCAATCATCAATGGTGTACGTGCTGCATTGTCTGCAACCAAACGGAATTCCGTAGAACGTGATACCAGGATTTCTGCTTTTTTACCTTCTTCGTTTTCTGAAGTTACCGTTCTTACTTCATCCATTTCCACGATACCGTCGCGACGTGCAACAATCGATGGATTTTCTGAAATATTCCCTGCAGTACCACCCTGGTGGAAGGTTCTCAGCGTAAGCTGGGTTCCAGGTTCACCAATAGACTGTGCTGCAATAACTCCAACCGCTTCACCCATGTGAATTGGTTTACCTGTTGCCAGGTTTCTACCGTAACATTTCGCACAGATTCCTTTTTTGGTTTCACAGGTAAGCGGAGAACGTACTTCTACAGCTTCGATTCCTGCAGCTTCGATTTTCTTGGCTAATGCCTCGTTGATCAGTTCGTCTGCATTGGCGATTACTTCATCA
>JAHRWY010000209.1:0-11710 GCA_019104935.1 Kaistella sp. | reverse complement strand
CGTTGATATTCAGGCTGTAAAATTAATTCTCCGTCGTTTTTCATTGAAAGAAATTCACGCAAAGAAAAATCCTTAGCCTGCCAAATTATCTTTCTACCCACTTCTTCTATATCTAATTCCTGGTCTTCGTAAATGTTGTCTTCGCTTTCTATGATAATTTCATCTTCTAGTAGCATATTTCTTGTAATTTCTTTTAGTTAATTTATAATTCAATTCCCACTTTTGCCAAATTGGTTTTAATCCTTTCCTGCAGCTCTACGGACTTTTCAAAATATCCTTTCAGATTTTCTGAGATTGCCGCTACTTTTTCTTCGTAAGGGATGCCGTCGTCTTCCACATCTTCGGTGCCTACATATCTTCCGGGTGTCAGAACGAAATTATTGGCTTCCACCTCAGCCAATGTCGCTGATTTACAAAAGCCCTGAATGTCTTCATAGTTGCCGTCTTTATTCCGCCAATTGTGATAAGCATTTGCAATCTGCGCAATGTCCGCATCATTAAATGCTTTATTCTTACGGCTGGTCATATGACCAACCTTCCTTGCATCAATAAAGAGAATTTCGCCGGAACGGTCACGGAACTTATGATTGGTACGGTTACGAGCCAGGAACCATAAGCAAGCCGGTATCTGCGTATTGAAAAAAAGCTGGGTTGGCAACGCCACCATACAGTCGACCAACCCTTCGGTAATCATCTGCTTTCTTATTGCACCCTCAGATCCTGCTGTCGTTGTCATGGAACCGTTTGCCAAAACAATACCTGCAGTTCCGGTTGGTTTCAGTTTATTGACAAACAACTGAAGCCAAGCATAGTTGGCGTTTCCTACGGGTGGTACGCCGTATTTCCACATGTGGCTGTCCTGCAACTGCTCCCCTCCCCAATCTGAAATATTAAAAGGCGGATTCGCCATGATGAAATCTGCCTTCAGGTCCTTGTGCCGGTCGTTGTGGAAGGTGTCACCTAATTCTATTTTGGCATCAATCCCGCGGATCGCCAGGTTCATTTTTGCCAGTTTGTATGTTGTAGGATTACTCTCCTGACCATAGACTGCGATGTCACCGATTTTACCCCCATGGGCTTCGAGAAACTTTTCACTCTGCACAAACATACCCCCGCTGCCACAGCAACCATCATATATTCTACCGCTGTAAGGTTCTAACATGTCGACCAACAGTTTTACGATGCTATCCGGGGTATAGAACTGGCCGCCTCTTTTACCTTCGGCATCAGCAAACATTCCGAGGAAATATTCGTACACACGGCCTAAAAGATCTTTGCTGCTGTGACCTTTTTCCTTAAAACCAATATTGCCGATGAGGTCTACCAATTCACCCAACCGTTTTTTATCTAAAGCCGGGCGGGCATAATCTTTTGGAAGAACGCCTTTCAAAGAAGGATTGTCTTTTTCGATCGCATCCATGGCATCGTCAATATCTTTCCCAATACTTGGCAGCTTTGCCCGCTGATGCTGGATATAACCCCAACGTGCAGAAGGCGGAACATAGAAAACATTTTCGGCTAAATATTCATCTTTGTCTTCCTCATCAGAAAGCTTATCGTCCTTCAGCTGATTGTACAAATCTTCGAAACTATCTGAAATGTATTTTAGGAAGATAAGGCCCAATACTACATGCTTGTATTCGGCCGCATCCATATTATTGCGTAATTTATCGGCAGTTGCCCAAAGTGTTTTTACTAGTTCCTGATTCATTAGAGTGGTTATAAAGGAGATAATTCGAACTTATGTTCTAATAATCTTTTAAGGTAAAATATTATAATCAAATATATAGAAAATTCACCACTATGATTGGTACTATCTAAACAGAGTAGCATTGCGTAAATCGAATCAAAAATATCAGTGAAATATAGTACGTAGTCTGTATGTTAAAAAATTCAATAGGCAAATACGACTTAAGCACAGTAATTACAATTGTACTCTGGTACGATCCCCAAAATGTACACCTGCGCATCTAATACGCTACCTTACCGCCAACATTTTAACACTTTAAACCATAATTTAAGTGTGTTACTTAAATATATTTTGCAACTATTTACATATGAATTTGCAACCGAAACCCTAATAAATACAGCCCCATCAACCGTTTTGCATATTTAGAATGGTTTGCGATAATATTCTTATAAAACTAAGCCCACTAACTACAAACACAACCAACACAAGTTATTGAAAATCAACGCAATAAGTGTATTTACCTAAATATCAGCTAATTAACTACTTTTAGTTATGCTAGTCGTTAGTTTTGTCGTTAGTATATAAAATAAAAACCACCTACATTTCTGTAAGTGGTTGATAACTAAGCTCCTCTTGCTGGGCTCGAACCAGCGACCCTCTGATTAACAGTCAGATGCTCTAACCAACTGAGCTAAAGAGGAGTGTATCCTTTTGCGTTAAGCGTGTGCAAATATAAAAACTTTTTTAATTCTTGCAAAATATTTTTGCAAAGTTTTTACTAAAATTTTCCTGTAATCCACTTAACTATGTCGTTTCCAAAGATTAAGACCATTAGCCCAAGTAAGAAAATTACACCAATCATTTGGGCATTTTCTAAAACTTTCTGCGGAACAGGCTTTCCGGTGATCATTTCCCACAGCGTAAACACCACATGACCCCCGTCTAACCCAGGAATTGGAATTAAATTAAGGAAGGCAAGCCACACGGAGAACATTGCTGTAAAACTCCAGAAAAACTCCCAGTTAATCGTTTCCGGCATTTGTTTGATGATTCCGATAGGTCCCGAAACTTTCTTATAACCTTCTGTAGTGGTATTGAAAACAATTTTAAACTGCTTAATCTGCATCGTCAAGACGTCGATGGTTCTTGTAAAACCTCTTGGAATAGCTTCTACGAAAGAATATTTTTTGGTGATTTTGGCTTTTTCAAGTTCGGCCTGTGCTACATTGATGTCTGTGGAAAATCCTAATTTTCCTTGCGGATCAACTTTAATATCGATTTGCTGTAGCGCAGAATTTCTTTCAACATCCAACTTTACATTGGTGTTTTTGTATTTTGCAAGTTCAGTTCCCAACTCATCAAAATACTTTACAGGATTTCCGTTTACAGCTACAATTTTATCACCTTTCTGCAAGCCGGAAGCTTTCGCAGGACCATTTGGCAGAAGACTGTCGATAACCACAGGAAAACGTGGGCTGAAGTAAGCTTTAGCCTCATTTTGTTTCAACACATCAGCTACACCTTGCTCGTTGACAGGGAATGTAACTTCTTTACCGTTTCTTTCCACCGTTACCTCATCTGCGAAAAGCATGTTTACGGTTGAAGTTTCCATACGCTCGGCATGGTTTCCGTCGATCTTTAGAATTTTGTCTCCAGTTTCCAGACCCATTTTTTTACCGGCATCAGATACCGCAATTCCGTTCTCGAATTTTGAATTGTCGTGATAGGTTTCGCCTTTAAAGTAACTAAGACTTGAATAAATGAGCCAGGCTAAAAAGAAGTTAACCGTTACACCACCCATCATAATAATCAAACGCTGCCATGCAGGTTTACTACGGAATTCCCAGGGTTCGGCCGGTTTTTTCAGCTGTTCTGTATCCATGCTTTCATCCACCATTCCGGCAATTTTCACATAACCGCCAAATGGAAGCCATCCGATTCCGTATTCGGTACCTCGGAAATTTATTTTTGCCAGCGAAAACCAGGGATCAAAAAAGAGATAAAATTTTTCAACTTTTGTTTTAAAATATTTTGCGGGGATAAAATGTCCTAATTCGTGCAGTACCACTAAGATAGAAATACTGAGTATGAACTGAAATAACTGTATTAATGTCATTGAGTCTAATTAAATTTTTTAAGATTTGCGAAGATACGAATTATCAAAAGCATGTCAAATAAAAAAGGTTCCCAATATTCTGGAAACCTTTGATATATGAAATTAAGTGATGTTAGAAATTGAATGATACACCTAAGCTACCATTATTACCAAATTCACCATAAATACCTACATTGTTGTTGAAGAAATATCTTACCCCTAAGTGTGCACCAAAGTAAGTACCGCTTTTACCCAGCAAACCTAAATCAACACCTGGATAAATATCCCATTTTTCCGGCAAGCTTAGCGGCTCCTGTAAATGGAAATTAACACGACCGAATACACCGAAATCATCATCAGCATATTTATCGTTATTGTGATCAAAGAAGAAATTAGCTCCTGCTCCTAATGATACAATATTACCCAAACCATAGTCGTACGTAGCTGTAATACCGGTTCCGTATCCCCAACCGTTAAAACCTACCTGAAGTTTTTGATCTCCTTTGCCGTTCCAGGCCTGTGCGAATGCCATTTGTCCCAGAAAGAACATTGAGCATACTAATACTAACTTTTTCATAATGTTATAATTTATAGTTTTAATGTTATAATTTTGAATAATCAAAAATGAGACCAAAGAAAAAGTCCAGTATCACAGACTTTGTTCTGCCACCTATATATTAACTACATTTTTATGATGTTTTATGAGAAATAATTTAAAAATCAGCGGCTTAAATTTCGATATCTGCTGGAAAGACAAAGAGCGAAATTTTCACAACATCGAGCAACAGTTTCAGGACATATCTGCAGACCTACTGGTGTTGCCGGAAATGTTTTCCACCGGTTTTTACATGAACGCCGCAGAAATTGCTGACCGTACTGAAGAAACCCTGAAGTGGATGAAAAGTTTTGCCGCAAAAAGAAATTCAGCGGTGTGCGGAAGCGCGTCTGTTTTTGATAACGGCAGTTTTGTAAACCGTTTCTATTTCGTAAAGCCCGACGGAAGTTATCAATTCTACGATAAAAGACATCTTTTTACCTATTCCGGCGAAGATCATTCTTATTCAAAAGGAAAAGAAAGGGTAATTGTGGAGTACAAAGGCTGGAGAATTCTGATGCAGGTTTGTTATGATCTTCGCTTTCCGGTGTTTTCAAGAAACAATGATGATTATGACGCGGTGATTTACGTCGCAAACTGGCCGGAAACCCGAATCGATGCGTGGACTACGCTGCTGAAAGCCCGCGCCATAGAAAATCAAAGTTATGTATTTGGCTTAAACAGAATCGGAACAGACGGAAATAATCTCAATTATCCGGAAAGTTCTTACTGTTTTTTTGCGGACGGAAGCATTATTTCTGAAACCGTAAACCATTTTGTTTCCGCAGAATTTAATTCAGATGAACTTAAGAAATACCGCGGGAGATTTCAGTTTTTAGATGACCGGGATTCTTTTGAAATTTTTTAAAATCTAACTGTTAGAAAAATCGGTAAGAATTTTGGTTAAAGTATTCACATCGTGAACCCCGCTTTCTTTCCAAAGCAAATTGCCGTTACGGAAAACCGCTAAAGTAGGAACGCCTCTTACGCCATATTCTGCAGCAATCGCAGGATACTGATCTACGTCTATTTTTACGATTCTTGCCAGATCACCGATATTTTCTTTAACAGTGGTAAGCACCGAAGATTGCACTTTGCATGGCCCGCACCAGGTAGCAAAAAAGTCGATTAAAACAGGACGTTCAGAGTTGATCAGTTCCTGAAATTTTTGTGACATAGTACTATTTTTAAAATTAAACTAAAGATTTAGGAGAGCAGTTTTTTCTACTTAAGTTTATTTTGTAGAGCAGTCCAGCCTCCGCCGTTATACACTTCGAAACCGTTCTGTTTAAGAATCGCTTTGGCAGAAGCACTTCTCATCCCACTTGCGCAGCAGGTTATAATTGGTTTCTTAAGATCTAATTTTTTCATCTCCGATACAAGCTGCTGCAAAGGGATGTTTTTAGAATTGCGGATGCTTCCGCTACTGTATTCGGCGGGAGTTCTTACATCCACAATCTGCGCGCCGTTTTTTACCAGTTCTTTGTAATCAACGGTATTTCCGCCAAAGAGTTTCTTTATGAAATTAAGCATCGTTCTTATTTTTAGATTTATCGAAAACTGAAAACATCAGATATCCCAACACCATTCCGTAAGCGGATGAATTGAAAGGTTTGGAGGTAATGGTACAGCTTCCGGAATTACAACCGATAAAATAGTAGTAACCAAATCCCAAAACGCCACCCACAATCATCCCGATGATTCCTAATTTATATTTATTGAAGAATGTTAGCATTATTTAATTCGTGATTTAAAGTAAAAAACATTTGACATCTGGTGACCAAAGCTTTCTATTTAGGGTTTTCGTTTTGTATGGCCTGCACATTTTTCAGTGTTTTGCCGTAGTACACATTCTGAATACCGTTTTTCTTCAGAATTTCCATTGCCTCACCGGCCTGCTTCCCACTGTTGCAGAAGACCACGATATTTTTCTGTTTCCTGAAAAAATCAATATTATCCTGTATAGTTGCCAAAGGAATATTTACAGCACCATTTGCGGTTTTGTCTGCAAACTGTTCCGGAACTCTTACATCAACCAATGTAGTTTCAGGATCTTTTACCATTTCCTTTACACTTACCTCAGCTTTATCTGAAACTTGTGTTGTTGTGGAACACGAAACCAAAAGAAATACAGCCGCGAAAAGACTCAGTAAATATTTCATGGGTTTAAGTTTTAGATTGGCAGACGAAATTACTTTTCGGAACCGAAGTCTCTTTAATTTTATTGAATCCGCCTTCGATCTCAGAAAAATTTCTTATTCCACGGGAATTTAAAATACTGGCCGCAATCATACTGCGGTATCCGCCGGCACAGTGAATGAAAAAATGCTCGTCTTTATCCAGAGTTCCAGCCCAATCGTTAATTTCGGAAAGCGGTCTTCGGAAGGCTTCATTTACATGTTCTGCTTCATATTCGGATTCTTTTCTTACATCAATTACTTTTGAATTTTCATTGAATTTTTCAGCAAATTCTTCGGCAGAAATTCTTTGAATCGTGTCAATTTCCTTATCTGAATTTTTCCAGGATTCAAAACCACCTTCCAGATACCCCAAAACATGATCAAAACCAACTCTTGACAGCCTTGTAATCACCTCTTCTTCCGTATCATTTTCGCATACCAAAAGAATATGTTGCTTTACATCGACAATCATGGCCCCAACCCACGGTGCGAAATCTCCTTTCAGACCGATATTGATGGAGTTTGGAATAAATCCTTTGTGAAAATCGGCCGCAGCTCGGGTATCGAGAATCAATGCGCCAGAATCTTCGGCTGTTTTTTCAAAATCTTCAGCGTTCAACGGATTTTTACCTTTTTCGAGTACATTTTCGAAATCATCGTAGCCCCCTTTATTCATTGCGACATTCATCCCAAAATATTTTGGCGGTGCCGAAAGTCCGTCTAAAACTTCTTTTACAAAAGATTCTTTATTGGGCTGTTTCAGTGCATAATTGGTCTTTTTTTGATTCCCCAAAGTGTCCACAGTTTCTTTCTGCATATTTTTTCCGCACGCTGAACCTGCTCCGTGTGCCGGATAAACCGTGATATCGTCAGCAAGCGGAACAATTTTGTTCTGAAGACTGTCGTAAAGTAACCCGGCCAACTCTTCCTGAGTCATGTGCGCAGCTTTCTGTGCCAGATCCGGGCGTCCCACATCTCCTAAAAACAGGGTGTCGCCAGAGAAAATTGCGGTTTCTTTCCCAGATTCATCAATCAGGAGAAAAGTTGAACTTTCTAAAGTATGACCTGGCGTGTGCAGCACTTTAATTTTAATATTTCCTATGGTAAAAATCTGATTATCTTCTGCAATTATCGCATCAAAATCCGGTTCTGCTGTTGGCCCGTACACAATTGGTGCACCAGTTTTTTTTGAAAGATCCAAGTGTCCAGATACAAAATCTGCATGAAAATGTGTTTCAAAAATATATTTGAGTTTTACCCCATCTTTCTCAAGCCTTTCGATGTAAGGTTTTGTTTCCCGCAAGGGATCGATGATGGCTGCTTCATTTTCAGAAACGATATAATATGCACCCTGTGCGAGACATCCTGTATATATTTGTTCTATTTTCATGGTAATTTTTTTAACTCATGCAAATTTGGTGAAATTGCTCACAATATACACCAACCGATGAATCGAAATAATTGATTATGGAATATTGAATTAGTTATATTCGGTAACAGTACCGTCTTTGTCAGACAACTTACCGGCCTGGCCCTCCTGTGTGAGCTCCCACATAAATTCCTCATTTGTAAAAATGGGATTACCACTTGGGTTCACTGTTTTGGCAGATAGCTTCTGTTCTTCCTCACCAGCTTTCTGAATTTTTACAGCAACTACATCACCTTCAGAGAAATAGGTTACCGAAATTTCTTCACCTGTAGCGCTTTTCAGTGTTAAAGGTTTTTGTACAAGTCCTATTTCAGTAGATTTTTCATTTTCTGTTGAAGCTGAATTGGTTTCTGTTTTGGTACAGGAATTCATTAAAAGCAATGCGAAACCTGCGACGAGTATATTTTTCATATCTAAAATTGTTGTTTTAAAAATACTTCTTTGATGATAATAAAAATGCCCATTCCCAAAACGATCCATCCAAACAGCGGTTTCAGTTTTCGGCCATCCATTTTTTTGGAAACGGCAATACCCACGAAGATGCCCACTACGGATAAACCCGTGAAGCCAAGTAGAAATCCCCAGTCATGGCTCACCATCTCCATGGTGCTGATGAATCCCAGAATAGAATTCATTGAAATGATAAAAAGTGAAGTTGCTACCGCTTTTTTCATGTGCACGCCCAGCAGCATTACCAGTGCGGGAACAATTAAAAATCCACCACCGGCACCAATTAATCCTGTGATAATTCCTACCAAAAGTCCTTGCGAAATTAAAATGGTATAGTTGGTATCTTCGAAAGTCTGCAATCTTGGCCTTTCATTTTTTCTGATCATTTTATACGAGGCAATCAGCATTAAAATCGCAAAAAGCAAAAGCAGAAACATATCTTTGGTGAGTGTTATTCCCCACCGGTTAATGATATATTCTGGCAAATGCGGCAGAATCAGCCTGCGTGAAAACAAAACGCCCAAAATCGATGGAATCCCGAACGTAAACGCTGTTTTAAAATCAATCTGTTTCTGTCTGATGAAACCTGCCGAGCCTACTAAACTCGTAATTCCTACAACAAACAACGACAGCGCGGTAGCGGTAACTGCATCGAAACCAAATACATACACGAAAACCGGCACGCTCAAAATACTTCCACCACCACCAATGAGGCCCATCACCAGGCCTATCACGATTGCCGAAAAATATCCTAAAAACTCCATCTATTATTTTTTGGCAAAACTAACTTATTAAATTAAGAATTAGCGTAACCTTTGTTACAGCGCGGCCCATGGCAATTTAACCAATGGACTGAATTGTATATAAATTCTCACCAATCTTTACGCGGTCTCCAGTTTTTTTTGCTTTAAAGCCTTCAAAAACTGGTGCGTTATCCGAAAAGGAAATCACCTCTTTGCCATCGATTTTAAAAACGGGTACTGAAATTCCTACGAATAAAAAGTTTTTATCGGTTTCGATTACACTCCCCTTTTCGATCATATGGTGACTTGATTCTTTCTCGTTCATCAAAAAACTGAGATTTTCTTCAGCCTCGCTCAACATCTTTTCGAACCGCAGTTGCATATCTTTAGCCTGGGTCTGATGAGAAAAATCTTCCGGATCGTGCGTGCTTTCTTCATCCATATCCGAAGCGGTTCTATATTGATTTACAGATTGCTGCAAGCTTTCAATAACCTTACGCTGTTCTGCGATAAGCTGCTCAATAATTAAATCCCTTTTCATTATTTTCATTTTTTGATGGTTAACAAATTTACTAAAAATATCTGCCTTTTTCAGGGTCGAAATGTGATTTTTGAATTAAAGATTTTAAAAATTCAGATTCAGATTAAGGTAAAAATTTCTTCCGGGACGCGGAATTTTGTTCCAGTCTGCATACGTTGTGTAAAGTCGGTCGAATATATTTTCAACGCCAATTTTAGTTAAAACTTTCACCCTAATAAAGCTGAACTGGTAACCTGCATTAACATTAAAGATTGTGTAATCCGTCGTTTCTGTTTCACCGTAAACAGCTGCAAAATCACGGTATCTGGAATTGCCGAAAACTGAAAATTCTGCGGAGAGTTTGTTCTTGTAAAATTGTAATGCCGAACGGTAACTCAACGGACTCATAAACGGAAGATTTTCTTTGCTGTAATCCTTTCCGCGGGCATAGGTAAACTGCGAATTCCATTTTAGAAAAGAAAAAAGCTGAACCTGCGCATTGAGATCTGCATTAAAAATTGTGGCATAATCCAGAGAGCCATATTGTTTTACACCCTTTCCACCAATCGTCATCGGTACAAGTCCTCCAATAACTTTTCCAACGATATAATCTGAAATATGGAAATAACTGGAAGAAAGTTTTACTGAAAATTTTTCATTTTTAAAGGCGGCAAAAGCATTGGCTTCCAGCGACGATTCATTATTCAGGTTGGGATTCCCGACATAATCGTACTTTTCGGAACTGTTGAAAAGGTAAAAACCATACCCTTCCGAAACCGAAGGTGCGCGGTCGCCGTAACCACCGCCAAAACCGAATTCAAACATATTTACTGAATACTTATATTTTGCAGAAATGCTTTTCAGCAAGCGGTTTTTCTGCGCATTCATTTCTGGGTAAAAAATCTGTAGACTATTCAGTCCAAATTCACTTTCCACTTTATTTGAGTGGAAACCCAGCGATCCTGAAATCTGAAGCGAAGAATTTCCGTTCAGATTAAAATGATCATCAAGATAGATCCCCTGAAATAAGGTTCTCACCTGAGGCCACGTGTACATAAACATCAGTTTTTCGTTGGAATTGGCTGGATACATGGTCATTTCAGCCGTTGACAAATTCGAAAAACCGTTAAGGTTTACGGTAAAGTGATGGTCGGGCAACTCCGCATTAAGGTTGGTGAAATAACCAAAAGTCTTGCTCCAACCCGGCATATCCATATGGATGGGAACTGCGGGACGTTTGGTATCATCCATTCTGTGCGTGATGTTGTTAAAATAAACCTTAGTTTCCCAGTTGTTGAAGAAATCTGAAACGGGAACGAGCTGGAATTTTACTGAACTGATCAGCGCTTCAGCCAGTGAAATGTCCATAGGCAAAGCCGGATAACCTACATCGGTAGCTTTATCGTAAATCACGGAGGCTTCGAGCATTTTATTGTCGCCTAATTTAACTCCGGAATTTCCTGAAAAATTAATTTTTCGGAATTGTGAATACGGAACTTCAGCGCCACCGCCAGCCTTATAATTGTCGGCATCTCTGGACATCACATTAAAATCGGCGAAAAATTTTGGCGCTTTATAGGCCGCTGAACCGCCGAAAATCTTCTGTCGGTTAACGCTTTCAAAGCCTGAATTTACACCGAAACTCCATTTTTTTTCACCAAATCCTGTCCGGTTTCTTTTCAGATCAATTGCTCCGCCAATCGTGTTGCCATGCGCAGTTCCGGCCTGTCCTGAACTGATTTCCGCTTCTGAAAGATTCGATATCTCCACATAAGAAGTTACAGGGTCCATTTTATCTGTACATGCCCCGAAAATCCTCATACCGTCAATGGTAATTACCGTTCTTTCGGTTGGCATATTGTTCAGCAGCGGTTCCCAGGCGTAGGCTCCGCGCTTGATCATTTCTATTTTTGCTGATTTCTGCAGATATTCGTCGATGGAACTCAGGGGTTTGGAATCCTTTACAGAACTCCGGTTGGTACCGATAACCACAACTTCCTGAATGCTG
>JAHRWY010000186.1:0-13887 GCA_019104935.1 Kaistella sp. | reverse complement strand
TGTCCTATAATTTATATTATGTTAAATTGAATTATTTTCAGATAAAGGAGTTAATGTTTTTGTATTAGAATATATGTTTCTATTCATTCTCTTAATAATGCTGTAAACTAAATCATAGAGATTAAAAAAGTCCTCCGAATTACGGAAGACTTTTCATTATTATTTTTTCAGGCATTTCTCAAGGAACTGATCCTGCTCCCATAAGACATGCAGAATACTTTCTTTGGCTGCATACCCATGAGATTCTTTTGGCAAAAGTACCATTCTTACCGGTGCACCAAGATTTTTCAGTGCCTGGAAATACCTTTCCGTTTGCAAAGTAAATGTTCCCGGATTATTATCAGCTTCACCGTGAATCAGCAACATTGGCGTTTTCATCTTGTCTGCATTCATAAATGGCGACATGGTGTTGTAAACTTCCGGTACATCCCAATAATTTCTTTGCTCAGACTGGAATCCAAACGGCGTAAGTGTTCTGTTATAAGCGCCGCTGCGGGCAATTCCACAAGCATAATCTTTAGAATGCGTCAACAGGTTTGCAGTCATAAATGCGCCGTAAGAATGTCCGCCAACTGCAACTTTGGATCTGTCGATATAGCCTAATTTATCTACGGCATCAATGGCTGCCTTACCGTTGGCAACCAACTGAGGCAAAAACGTATCGTTCGGTTCTGCTTTTCCTTCACCAATAATCGGGAAAGCAGCATCATCCAGAACCGCGTAACCTTTGTTTACCCAATAAATAAAAGAACCGTAGCTTGGGAAAGTAAAATCGTTAGGATTTTGGGTGTTTTGTCCTGCCGTATTTTTGTCTTTGTATTCTGTAGGATACGCCCAAATTAGCAGAGGTAATTTTTCTTTCGGGTTTTTTCTGTCGAAGTTTGCCGGCAGATAAAGCGTTCCGGTAAGTTCTACTCCATCATTTCTTTTGTATTTGATAACTTCTTTGTATACATTTTTAATGCTTTCAAAAGGATTTGCGAAATGAGTTACCGCAGTTCCCTTTCCGTTTTTAATATTTCTGATAGAATAATTCGGATATTGGTTGGATGACTGTTCTACCACAAGAACATTTCCGGATTTCGCATCTAAAATATCGATGATATTTTCTTTGGAATTCTTCAGCTTCGAGGTGTAAATTCTCTTTTTCGATGAAGAACTCATATCTACTTCATCAATAAAAGGAAACTGGCCGTCTTTTGTAAATCCTTCGCCTACAAGATACGCTTTGTTGTTTTTGGTATCAATAACCGTTCTTCCGTATTGGTTTTTTGTGGTATTAAAGTTACCCGGATCACTGTAAACATCCTGATAATTGCGGTCGTCAATGATTTTTGAACTGTTATGCTTTAAATTGATGAGATAAGATTTGGTATTTCTCGTATCATACCAACTGTCGGAAATAATGGCGAAATCTCCATTTGACCAATCGATACCGCTGAAACGCTGCTTGGTTTTAAAAAAAGATTTCGGTGTATTGTTGAAAGGTGCTTCCCAAAGGAAAATCTCGTCGCGATACTCTACATTTTTAGACTGGTCGCCTCCATCTAAAGCTTCTGCATATACTAAAGTTGCAGGCTGATCGTCTCTCCAGCTCATATTTCTTTTTCCGGTTCTTACCGAAGAAAATCCTTTAGGCATAATTTCGGTGAGCGGAATTTCATTAACAGTTTTTACGGAATTTCCGTCTTTATCGAAAACTGTAGAAGTCATCGGGAAACGGCTCAGCGGAACGATATACGAATAAGGTCGCTGGATGGTCGTAAGCATCAAGTAGCTTCCGTCCGGTGAAAAACTCATCCCTGAATAAATTGCTGCCGGTTTGAAAGGCTGCTGGTTCCCGTTAAGCGAAACTTTTACAAGTTCTGCTTTGGCTAAAGTTTCGAAATTGGCTTCATCCTGTGGGTTTTTAAGCAAATCCTGATAGGTTCTGTTTTGGGATACTTTTCCGTCAGCGTTTGAAACCGTAGGTCCGGCCGGAAGCATTTTTTTATCATCAATCAGCGTACTTCTGTTGGCAGGAATCTGCTTTACCAAAAGTGTTTCCGAATCTTTCATCCAAACATACGGAGTGCCTAAATTGGCATTTAGATGATCGCCTGTAAGTTTTTTTGCTGTAGCAGTGGCCAGATCCAGTATCCAAAGTTCTACTCCTTTCGCCGTGGTATTGGTAAAAGCAAGCTTTCTTTCATCCGGTGAAAAGCTGGTGTAAGCAATTTTAGCGTTCGACGGAAGCCCTTTAACCTGAATTTCGGTCTTGTCTTTTAATCTTCTGACTTTTAAATTGTTAACATAAGTAATGGTACTCGAAATATTGGTTACAGGATTTACCCGTAAACCTGCAAGGCGCATTTCTTCCTGATTAAGATCATCAAGAGATTTGTACGTTGGGCGGTAAGAAAAAATGAGCCATTCCTTTTTACTGTCCATCATTACACTTGGTGCCCGCTGGAAATCTGCAAGCTGAAGAATTTCAGCAGAAGGCTGCTGGTACGTTATGCTCTCCTGCGCAAAGGTAAATCCTGCGTAGAGAAGCGCAACTAATGTTAGTTTAATTCTCATAAATATTAGATTTGGTTTTATAAAAAAATGCAGAAACTTGCGTTAATGCATTTGTCATTTTCAATGTTAACTGATGTTACCAATTGTTTTCTTTCCTTCTGCCAATCATGTAATCGACCGAGAATTTCCCCGGACCGAAAGCAAAAAGCATGAGATAAACAGAGAGATATAGCAAACTGGTTTCTTTTTTTTGGAAAGGATCTCCGCCGTGTACAATAAGTCCGGCAACAGCCATGGTAATGATCAGAAAGAATACTGCAAACCTCGTAAAAAGGCCGAGGATGATAAAAATAGAACACACAAATTCCGCAAAAACCGCTAAGGTGAGCGATGTTTTAGCACTCAGACCCATAAAACTGAAAAACTGAATTTCTTCACCTGAAAGCAAGTCCTGCAGTTTAGGAAAACCATGCGACAGCATTGCAAAACCAACAAAAATTCTAATAACAAGAAGAACAAGATCTATAATTAAAGGATTGCTTTTCGTTGAAGTAAAATAATTCATGTATCAATTTTTACCAAAAATAAGAAAATCCTTTGTAAAACGCAATGGCTGGGTTTTTTTGTTTATCGATATCCGAAATTCTTTAAATCCCTTTCATTTTTCCGCCAGTCTTTTTTCACTTTTACAAAAAGATTCAGATGTATTTTTTTGGCGAAGAATTTTTCCAGATCAAGTCGCGCTTCGGTGCCAACTTTCTTAATGGCTTCACCTTTATGACCGATAATAATTCCTTTTTGGGTGTCTCTTTCAACATAAATAATGGAATCGATGAAGATAATTCCTTCTTTTTCCTTAAACATTTCGGTAACAACTTCTACAGAATACGGAATTTCTTTCTCGTAATTCAACAGGATTTTCTCGCGGATCGCTTCGTTAACGAAGAATCTTTCCGGTTTATCGGTATAAAGATCTTTGTCGTAATAAGGTGGATTTTCCGGAAGTAAAGATTTCAGTTTTGGTAAAATGATGTCGGTATTGAAACCTTTTAAAGCAGAAATGGGAAGAATTTCAGCCTTCGGAATTCTTTCGTGCCACTGCTCCATTGCTTTTTCAAGATCTTCCTGGTTGGATTCGTCAATTTTATTGATCAGAATAAGAACCGGAACCGGAATTTTATTGAGCTTTTCTACCAGGAATTCGAAAGGTTCAGTTTTATCTAAAATATCTACAATAAACAGAAAAACATCAGCATCCTGCAAAGAATCTTTCACAAAATCCATCATTTTTTCCTGCAAACCGTACTTCGGATCCAGAACGCCCGGCGTATCTGAAAATACAATCTGTAAATCTTCTTCGTTGTACATCCCGAAAATTCTGTGTCTTGTGGTTTGTGCTTTCTGGGTTACGATTGCGAGTTTTTCACCCATCAGTTTATTGAGAAGTGTCGATTTACCAACATTGGGTTTACCAACGATATTTACGAATCCTGCTTTGTGCATTTTAATTAAAATTTAAGAGGTTTTTCAGAATATACACGAACCGAAATTCACAGTTCTGAAGACTATCATGCAAAGATAGCGAATATTGAATTGTTATTTTTTGAAAACTACCGGAAGGATTTCATTTTCAATGAGGCCAAACCTTTTTCGGTCTTCTGCGGAGAATTTTTTAGAATAAAAATTAATATCAGTCTGAAAACCAACACTTTTAAGTCTTTCAAAATAATCCATTCCGTACCAGCGAACGTGGTCGTACTGGCCAAAATGTTTCTGTCTTTCCTTTGGGTCTTTAATGCTGAAATCTTCGTAGGTTTTCTCTAAAGAATTCTTCATCGGAACCTGAAAAATTCCCCATCCGCCTTTTCTCATTACGCGATAAAGCTCGCTCATCGCCTTTCTGTCGTCTTCAATATGCTCCAGAACGTGATTACAAAAAATGATGTCAAAGCTTTCATCTTCAAACGGAAGATCTAGAATATCAGCTTTCACATCAACAATGGGAGAAAATAAATCGGCCGAAGTATAATCCAGATTTTTCATTTTTTTAAATTTCCTTAGAAATTCCTGTTCCGGTGCAATGTGAAGAACTTTATAATTTTTGGTAAAAAAATCGGTTTCATTTTTCAGATAAAGCCACATTTGGCGGTGTCTTTCGAGGCTTAAAGTTCCCGGAGAAAGTGCATTTTCTCGCTGTCTTCCGTACCCGTAAGGTAAAAATTTACGGTAAGATTTGCCGTCAATCGGATCGGTGAATTTATTGCCTTTAAACAACTCATAAATCAACGGCCGAAGAAAAATGCTTAAGTTAATAAGCATTGGTCTTGGGATTCTGTTTAAAAGGATTCTTGCGATTTTTTTCATTAAAAATCCAGCGTAAATGGTTTTTCTTCGTCGCTTACAATTCCCAGCGCTTCATAAATATAGCTGAATGTTGAAAGCAAAACGGGTTTGCCATTAATAATACATACATCATGTTCGAAATGCGCAGAAGGTGAATTGTCGAGTGAAGTCACCGTCCAGCCATCATCGTGAAATTTCACTTTTTCGGTTCCTAAATTTACCATAGGTTCGATGGCGAGTACAATTCCGTCTTTTAAAACTTTTCCGCTGCCTTTTCTGCCGTAATTCGGAACCTGAGGATCTTCGTGCATTTTTCTGCCCAAACCGTGCCCAACCAATTCGCGCACAACACCATAACCGTGTTTTTCACAATGTTCCTGAATGGCATTAGAGATATCTCCTACTCTTTTTCCGCGGACGCACTGTGCAATGCCTTTGTATAAAGATTCTTTGGTAACTTTCAGCAGTTTTTTGGTCTCTGGAGCTACTTCGCCCACCTCGAATGAATAGGCATGGTCACCATAAAAACCATTCATATACACACCACAATCTACTGAAAGGATGTCGCCTTCCACCAAAGGTTTGTCGTTCGGAATGCCGTGTACTACTTCTGCGTTAGGCGAAATACAAAGGTTTTTTGGGAAACCGTACATTCCTAAAAATGCAGGTTCGCCACCATGATCCCGGATGAATTCGCCACCAAGTTTATCCAAATGGTTGGTTGTAGCGCCGGGTTTTATTTCTTTGGCAAGCATTCCTAAAGTTTTGGAAACGAGTTGTGCACTTTCGCGCATCAGCCTCAGCTCGTCGAGTGTCTTTAATATAATCATAGGAAATAACTTTTACCAGAAAAGTCCTTTTTTCTTGTCTTTTTTCATTTTAGAATAGGCTAAAACTTCTGAGCCTTCAACACGGAATTCGATTCTTTCATTGATAATGTTATAGATTTCGCCCCAACCCGGAAATCCGCCAAGGTTTCTGTCATCGATAAATAAATCGGCATCAATTTTTCGCGAAGCTTGTGAATTATCAAAAATTTCACCTTCAAAACTTGAATTAACGGCATAAAATTCAACACCATTTTTTTTGCAGAATTCTACAGCTTCATCTAAAGTTTTCCCGTGTCTGTAAGTCCACAAAATTAATCTGTATCCTTCGGACTGAAGTTTTTTAAGCGTTTCAAATGCAAAAGTTTTGGGTTTGCCAATTCCGGGATATGCGTCTTCAACTACAGTTCCGTCGAAATCAATGGCCAGTTTTTTATTGCTTTTCATTATTCTAAATTATTCTAAAATTTCAGATGTGCAAAGATAATAAAATAAAAGAGCGGTTGAAAAACAACCACTCCCAGAAATTAATTATTATGCTGTATTATGATTTTACCCATTTAAACTGGTATTCTAAATCAGGAGTTGCGATTCTGTCGGTAATTCTTTGAAGCCTGCCCGGAAGTTTCATTAAATATTCCTGTGCTTTTTCAGCTTTTTCGGTGAGACCCGAAATGTGTTCGATTTTCCACTCTTCCAGAAGATCACTTAAAATATTAATGTAATCCTGCCCGGTATACACCATTGCGCGTTGTGCAGCATCGGAGAAATGTCCCCAAAGTTCACCTGCTTTCTGGCCAGATTCGCGCATTAAGTGTGCAGGCATCACGATTTTTTTTCGCATCATGTCTTCAAAAGCAAGCATCATTTCGGATGGGTCTAGTTCGAATATTCTTGTAACGAACTGTTTGTAGGCTTTTGCATGTCGGGCTTCGTCAGCAGCGATCACACCACACATTCTCGATAATTTGGTATTTCCTGTCTGTTTGGCAAGAGAACCAACTCTTCTGTGAGAAATATTGGTTGCCGTTTCCTGAAAACTGGTATATACAAAATTTCTGTAAGGATCCATAGACGTTCCGATATCGAAACCGTCCTGAATTAAATACTGTGTGGTAATTTCTACTTCGCGCATATTTACGCGGCCACAGAGATAAAGATATTTGTTCAGCAAATCGCCGTGACGGTTTTCTTCGGCAGTCCAGCTTCTAACCCACTGCGACCAGCCGGATCTGTTTTCCTGTTCTACACCGTCGATTCCCATAATCCAGGATTCATAACTCGGCAATGCCTCTTCGGTAATACAGTCGCCGATTAGGGTAACAAAAAGATCGTATCCCATTTCCTGAGCATAGGTCTGAAGCTCCTCTACATCGTGCTTAAAGCTATCTGCAGAGGGATCCGGAAGGAAATCTGTAGGTTGCCAAATTTTTTCAACAGGCGTTAAATAGGAGGAAATAAAGTCATCAACTTCTTTACCTAAATTCCGCATGACTTCAATTCTCACTAATTTATTATACATTATTTTACTTTTTAGAAGGGACAAATATATATTAAATTTTAGTATTTCATGAATAGATTTTTTGAAAAACTAAAAATTAATCGCATATAATGATTTTATTTTATTTAAAACTAACTTACAAGAACTTCTCCGGTCATGATTTCCGGAACCGGAACGCCCATTACTGTTAAAATTGAAGGAGCAACATCACCCAATTTACCAGGTTTTAAATTCCATGTACGGTCTTTATCCATTACGATCAGCGGAACCAGATTTGTTGAATGTTGTGTGTTCGGACTTCCGTCCGGATTTTTCATCACATCAGAATTTCCATGATCCGCAAGAATGAAAACGGCATAACCGTGTTCATAACCCGCGGTTGCAACTTTCTGGATGCAGGAATCTACGGTTTCCGCAGCTTTCACGGCCGCAGAAAATACGCCAGTATGGCCTACCATATCGGTATTTGCAAAATTCAGGCAGATAAAATCTGCTGTTTGCTTTTCGATTTCGGGGAGAATTTTTTCTGTGATGTCATAAGCAGACATTTCCGGTTTGAAATCGTAAGTCGGAACATCTTTCGGGCTTGGGCAAAGCAATCTTCTTTCTCCTAAAAATTCGTCTTCTCTTCCGCCGGAAAAGAAAAAGGTAACATGCGGATATTTCTCAGTTTCTGCTACCCTAATCTGGGTTTTTCCGTTCCGCTCTAAAATTTCGCCCATGGTTTGCTCCAGAACCTTTTCGTCGAAAACCACTTTAATGTTTTTATAATCTTTATCGTAGTTCGTCATTGTAACATAATAAAGATTCAGATGGTTCATGCCGAATTCAGGAAAATCGTTCTGTGAAAGCACTTCTGTAATTTCCCGTCCGCGATCTGTCCGGAAGTTGAAACAGAATACCACGTCATCATTTTCAATCTTAGTAATGGGTAAATTGCTGTCTTTTAGGCAGATAATCGGACGCAGGAATTCGTCGGTAATTCCGTCATTATAACAGTTGTCGAATGTAGCTAAAATATCATGTGTAGGCTCACCTATTCCTTTTACAAGGGCATCATAAGCTAATTTTACTCTCTCCCATCTTTTATCACGATCCATCGCGTAATATCTTCCGGTAACTGAAGCCAGTTTGCCTGTCGTAAGTTTCATGTGATCTAAAATGTCTGCAATAAAACCCTTCCCCGAATGCGGATCACAGTCGCGTCCATCAGTAAATGCGTGCACAAAAACATCGTCATTCAAGCCATACTCATGCGCTGCGGTGAGCAAACCTTTTAGATGATTGATATGGGAATGAACGCCTCCATCAGAAACCAATCCAACAAAATGAACTTTTTTCTTGTTCAAACTGGCATATTCAAACGCCTGGGTAATTACATTTTCTTTTCCTAAAGTTGCATTTTCGACAGCCATGTTAAGTTTTACCAGATTTTGATAAACAACCCTTCCGGCGCCTAAATTCATGTGGCCTACTTCCGAATTTCCCATCTGCCCAAAAGGCAAGCCAACAGCAATTCCGCTGGCTTCCAGCGTTGTATTAGGGAAATTATTATAACAGGAATCGATAAAAGGTGTATTTGCCTGAGCAATAGCTGAAACTTCCGGGTCAGTTCCTAATCCCCACCCGTCGAGTATGGCTAAAATGGCTTTCTTTGACATTTTGAATATATTTATTGTGTTTACAAATTTAGCGATTTTGTGAACAATTTCCATAAATTTAAGCCACAGTATTTTAAAGCAGGTTTTAGCAACATTAATAATTATTTTTAAAGTAAAATCATGAAAAAGAAATTGGTAGTACTTTCCGGTGCAGGGATTTCTGCAGAAAGCGGCGTGAAGACTTTCCGGGATTCAAATGGGTTGTGGGAAAATCACCGCATTGAAGATGTTGCCAGTTTTGAAGGATTTCAAAAAAATCCGCAGATGGTACTTGACTTTTATAATGCGAGAAGAAAACAGCTTCTTGAAGTAAAACCAAATGCTGCACACTTAATATTAGCGGAACTGGAAGCGTTTTTTGATGTGGAAATTATTACCCAAAATGTAGATGATCTTCATGAAAGAGCGGGCTCAAGTAAAGTTACCCATCTTCATGGTGAACTGTTGAAAGTTCGTCCACTTAATTCAGAAACTGAAATTTCCCACCGGGAAAAAGATTTAAATGTGGGTGATTGCGATGCCAATGGTGTTCAGCTCCGTCCGCATATTGTTTGGTTTGGTGAAATTGTTCCTGAAATGGATAAGGCAATTGCATTGGCAGCAGCAGCGGAACTATTTTTAATTATCGGAACATCGATGCAGGTTTATCCGGCTGCTGGGCTTATAGATTATGTTCCGGCGAACTGCGAAATTTTTGTAATCGACCCAAATCTTGAAAACAGTTATGCAAAATATGAGAACTTCTTTAAGACTTCCGCGACTGAAGGAGTGAAGATTTTGAGGGAGCTATTGATGCGTAAATATTTAAAATTGTAAACATGCATTAAGCGATTTAAATACTTACCTCTTTGGTATTTAAAAATAAAAAAAGAACCGGCTAAAAACCGGTTCTCTTTTTTTTCATTATTTGTGTCATATTTGATACCCCAAAAGTAATTAATAATCATCTTAAAAAATACCGTGAAAACACCCTTTTTAATATAAGTTGTGTTTTATTGCAAAAAGAACAATACCGACGCGGGTTTTTACATTAAGTTTTAGAAAAATTGAATCTCTGTAACCATCTATCGTACGGGGACTTACGAACATCTGATCTGCAATTTCCCTATAGGTAAGTTCGGAGCAGGCAAGTTTAATAAATTCCAGTTCACGGTCTTTTAAAGTTTCATTCAGGTTTTTCATGAACTTTTCTTCCGTTTTAATTTTTAAAAGACTCTGGGTAACCATATCGGTATAAAAAATACCTTTTTCATGCACGATATTGATAGCATTGAAAAGAATATCGGGCGACATATCTTTGAGGAGGTACCCTTTAGCACCGGCTTTCATCATTTTAATGATGGTCCCTTCATTATCTTCCATTGTTAGTGCGATTACTTTGAGATTAGGAAATTTACGGGAAATTTCTGCTGTCGTTTCTATACCGTTTTTAATCGGCATATTAATGTCCATTAAAACAACATCGGGATAAGTTTTTACTTTCTCGAGTTCGTCTATAAATTCCTGCCCGTTGAAACAGTTCATCGTAACCTGAAAGTTAGGATTCAGTGAAATCATATTTTCAAGCGCTTTAGAAACAAGCTTGTGATCATCGACTATTGCTACTTTTACGGTTTCCATCTTTTTATTTTTTGGGATAGATAAGTTTAAGAACTGTACCCTTATTCGGCTCGCTTGTAATCTGCAGATCTGCATTCATCATCAAAGCTCTTTTCTTCATATTGTTGAGTCCTGAGCCTTCCGATACTGTTCCACTCATTCCTATGCCGTTATCCTGAATGGTAATTTTTAATATTTTGGGACTGTCTTCAACTTCTATATTTAAGTTTTTCGCTTTCGAATGTTTAAGTGTATTATTCACACTTTCCTGAATGATTCTAAAAATAATAACCCCATCTTTCGGATTGATTTCGATATCGTGTTTGTTGCTGTGGAATTCGATATCGATTAATTTCAGGCGTGCAATTCTGTTCATTTCAATTTCCAGGGTATCAATAAGCCCGAAATGCTCAACCTGATCAGTAATAAAGGTTTTCGACATGTTACGGATATCCTGAATTGTTTCTCCCAACAGTTCATTAATTTCTGCTAAGTTCACTTTCGCCAATTCATCACACTTTGAAATCAAGTGATTAACCATCAATTTTGCTACCGAAAGTTTTTGGCCAATATCGTCATGCAGTTCCTGGCCAATGTACGTCAAAGTAACTTCGCGCATCTCGATCTGTGCAAGGGTAAGTTCCTGCTGAAATTTCATGTCTTTCTCTTTTTGTGAAAGCAACAACTCGCCTTTTTTTCTTACGTAGAATACATAGATCAAAACCATCATTAATACTACGGAGAGTATCATGATGGTTGAAATTATAATCAATATGTCAACTTCATTGGCTTTCAATGATTATCCATAATTAATATTTCTTTTCTACTAAAAAAAATTCCTGCCAGCATTATTGTATATCCCGTAAAGTTAACAGAATAAAGTAATATGAGAAAAATATTTTTAGAAATTGATAACTGAATTGCATTTTTACTCATAATAATCAGCGGTAATACGCCCAAATAAATCACAATAAGGCTGATGGCAATCCAGAAAGGATAATAGGTTAATATGTTAAATATTTTCTCGGAATTAAATGTTTCAAAGAAAAAAAGCGTAATCGAAAGTAAAAGGAGAAATATTGTGATAAAGTATGTTATATAAGGAAGAAATGAAAAGAAATCTTCAATAAATATTACGGACAGGATGATATTCAGAAAATTTAAAAAAATAATTGCTAACTGTATGTTTTTGGAACGCCTGTTTTCAAGGATTTTATAGTAATAAATAAGCACCGCAGTGAAAAAACAAATGATCACCCCACCCGACATAAACGGTGTGGAATTATATTGATCACCATGAATCACTTTACCGATGGTTGCAAAGAATTCTGAAAGGAATACAAATATCATTGATATGATAAAATACCAAATATGTGGCCCTAAATGTTTTCTTTTAAAAATTAATAAAATGATAATTAAAAAATAGATAACCAGTAAGGCACCGGTTAAATACAGCCTGTTAATTTCCATAGCATTGGTCTAGTAAGGAGGTGTTGCTGATGAGAAATCCATACCTGGTACTCCTTCTATCTCTTTACCTTTCACTTGAGAATCCTGTTCGGTAGATGGTTTTTCCTGTTCATCAGCAGAAATTACAGTTGGAATTAGATAAACGGTTTGATACCCATAAAGCTTAGCATCTAATCGCGAATCAAAATCACCTTTTCCGGGATATTGTCCAATTTTTATCTTTATTCCGGTTACTTTCTGTTTTTTGTTTTCGGCTTCTTTTTTTGCATAAGCGATATAGCCTTCCAGATCTTCTAAAGTATACCAAAATTCACGGGAATCTGGGTTGTTCTTACCACGTTTTTCGTTGATATACCTGTAGTTGTTTGCGGCGTAAGTCGAATCCAATTTCAACATGAGATCTTTATCAATCATTTTTTTCTGGTAACTGTTGGTAACTGCTGTCTGGGTCACTTCTGGCTTACCTTCGCCGGAATTTTCCTGCTTGCTTGCCTGATTACAACCTGATAAAACAACCGTTGACAGCACACACAGCAACGCACCGAAAGAATAGAATTTTATTTTCATAATTTTTATTTTAACCAAAAATACTTTATATTTGATTACGAAATACAGTAAAAACACCCCTTTTTACTGATTATGCAAAAAACCTCATGTCTTCTAAAGAAATCAACACGAATTATCAAAGAATTAAGAACGATTTACCAGTTGATGTACAGCTTGTTGCGGTCTCAAAGACTCATCCTGCAGAAAAAATAATGGAAGTGTATAGCCTTGGCCAGCGTATATTCGGTGAAAACAAAGTACAGGAACTCCGGGAAAAGCAACCTCTTCTGCCAAAGGATATCCAGTGGCATCTTATCGGTCATCTCCAAACCAATAAAGTTAAATATATTGCAGATTTTGTCGATACTATACAAAGTGTAGATTCTGCCAGGCTTTTAGAAGAAATTGACCGACAGGCAGCCAAGCATAACAGGAAAATTAAGGTTCTGCTTCAGGTGAAAATCGCAGAAGAAGAATCTAAATTCGGTTTAGAAATTCATGAAGCCAAAGAACTTTTCACAGATTGGTTGAACGGTAATTATCCAAACGTAGAAATACAGGGCTTAATGGGAATGGCGACGTTCACCGAAAATAAAGACCAAGTGATGAAAGAATTCACTTTCCTGAAACAAATTTTCGATAAAATGTGTCTGCAAAAACCATTGAAAATTTTATCAATGGGAATGAGCGACGATTACCCACTCGCCATCACTTGTGGAGCAAATTCTGTACGAATAGGGTCGGCCATTTTCGGGCACAGACAATATGACCTGTAATTCGTTTTAGGTACGATTATTGCTACATATTCTGCAAATTCTAAAACTGAATTTTATTAAATCCATAAATTTTTATTAATGCAAAAAATCTTAATTGTTGAAGATGAAAAAGCCATTTCTGGTGTACTTCAAAGTATCCTTTCCGATGAACTGCCGGATTACGAATTTGTAATTGCCGAAGACGGGCTGGAAGGATTAAAGCATATTGAGAAAGAAGATTTCGCTTTGGTGGTTTCCGATATTAAAATGCCTAAAGTTTCGGGTACTGAACTGTTGAAACAGGCATTACAGTTAAAACCCGACACTACTTTTGTAATGATTTCCGGACATGCAGACATCGATACTGCGGTAGATTGTCTGAAGGAAGGTGCTTATGATTTTATATCGAAACCAATTGACATTAACCGCCTTATTACGAGTGTAAAAAATGCTTTAGACAAAAGAAACCTCACCAGAACCAACCAGGTTCTTAAAGTAGAAAACACGACTTTAAAAAAGAAAGTCAATAAAAAATACCAGATGATCGGTCAGTCCGCTGCCCTGAAGAAAATTCAGGACATGATTGAAAAAGTAGCCACCTCCGATGCCAGAGTTTTAATTACGGGACCTAACGGAGCCGGAAAAGAACTCGTTGCTCACTCCATCCATGCGCAAAGTGACCG
>JAHRWY010000135.1:0-2753 GCA_019104935.1 Kaistella sp. | reverse complement strand
AAGGTTCATCTTTGGGTTCGAAATCCGGCAGATATCTTTCATTAAGCGTCTCGAAATCGATGTCGCTCACTTCTCCGTCGCGGATTTCGTTCAGGATTTCGAGGAATTTCTCATCTTTCTGCCGGTAAACGGTGGTAAGTTCAAGCGTGATGAGCGGAAGCTCCTTCAGCGCATAGCTGTCGAAGAAAAAGGGTGAACTGTAATACTGTTTCAGAACATATTCGTCGCGGACGACAGGCGGCAGCTGGTAAAGATCGCCGATAAAAAGCATCTGCACGCCACCAAATTTCTGCTGGTTCCGGCGCACATGCCTCAGCGAAAAATCCATCATATCGAGCACATCTGCCCGAAGCATGGAAACCTCATCGATAATGATCAGTTCGATTTCTCGCAGCAGTTTCAGTTTGTCTTTGCGGTATTTGAAATGATGCATGAGATCGGCAATATTGTTGGCCAAATTACTGTCGACCCTCTCTGTGGTCGGAAGAAAAGTACGCAGCGGCAATCCGAACATCGAATGAATTGTAACCCCGCCGGCATTAATTGCTGCAATTCCGGTAGGCGCAACCACGATATGTTTCTTGCGGGTTTTGCGCACAAAATCATTCAGAAAAGTGGTTTTTCCCGTTCCCGCTTTTCCGGTGAGAAAAATACTGCGGCTGGTATGTTCTGCCAAATTGAAGAGAGATTCATTCATCATCCAAATTTAAAGAAAATCATTAATCTATCCACAAACCAGACGGATTAAATAAGTTCTGTATTTTAGAGTTCAAAGCTGTGTAGTCTCGGGAAAAGGCAATATTTTTGCTTCAGCATTATAAATTATGAAAATGAAAAACATATTCATCATCGGAATCGCTTTACTTTCACTCGTTTCCTGCAAAACAAAAAAATCTGCAGAAAACACCGATACCCTTCCCAAAGACATCTCGCTGAAACCTGAAAACAATATGGCCCAGCAGGAAGATCAACAGCAATTAACTTCCCTGATGAGAGAAATCGATGCCCTTATTGCGCTGGAACCGTGCACTAATCCTGCTGATTGGAAATTTACAGCCATCGGAGCAAAACCCTGTGGCGGGCCGAGTTCGTATATTGCTTATCCTGCAAAACTTGAAGAAGAAATTCTCCCGAAAATTGAACATTTCACCCAGATGCAGTCGGCTTTCAATAAAAAATACAATTTAATGTCGGACTGCGCGATGGTAATGCCGCCTTCTGAAATAAGATGCGAAAACGGAAAGGCTGTTTTGGTAGGAAATTCCGGAGTGACGGAAATCCAGTAATCAGCCTACACTCTGGTTGCTGTCGGTTTTATGCATCGCGTCTTTCAGTAATTTAGCGGCGCTCCATTTTGCATGTCTTGAAGGTCTGATGTTGTGGTTCATTTTGTTTGCATACACTTTGGTAAATTCAGCACCGAAGAATACCAGCTGGCACGAGTAATTCACCCACATCATAAGGAGAATAATTGTTCCTGCGGCTCCAAAAATTGATGTAGGTTTCGAAATTTCAAAATAAAAACCGAGAAGGAATTTTCCGATATTAAAAAGCAACGCAGTGACGAAAGCGCCCATCCAGACCGACCGCCAGGAAATTTCAACGTCGGGCAACACCTTGAACATCAGCGCAAAAAGCACAACAATCACGGCAAAACTTAAAACAAAGTTGAGAACCTGAACCATTAAAAAGGTTTCGAGGCCAAAATGTCGTGTAATCCATTCATTGGCCAATCCAAGCATCGATGATAAAATAAGGCTGGTTAACAGCAAAAAGGCGATAATGAGAATCATCCCCAGCGAGTTGGCACGGTCGAGTACATATTTCTGAAATGCTTTTTTAGGAGCGGCTTCCACATCCCACAGCGTATTTAGACTGTGCTGCATCTGAAAAAACAACGTGGTTGCCCCAAAAATAAGCGTCAGAATTCCGAAGATCTTCATCCAGACATTCTGGTTGTCCCATACGGCACTGGCAATCATGGTCTGCAGACTGTCGGCAATTTCTTTGCCGGCAATTCCGCTAGCCTGCGCCGTAATCTGTCCCTGCACGGCTTCGTTACCGAAAAAGATTCCGGCAATCCAGATGACAATAATGAGCAATCCGGGCAGCGAAAAAATCGCGTAATAGGCAAGACTTGCCGAATCGCGTGACGCATTGCCGCTGTTCCATTCCGTAAAGGTTTCTTTCAGAAGCTGCCAGGTGAATTTTAGGTATTTCATAACGAATTTTAAGATCAAAAATATTCACCCTTCAAAAGAGCCCTTTTCGAAGCTGATCTGTATGAATATTTTTTTATCTGTCTTCAAAATTCGTTCCTACTTTTCTGGAACGCCGTACTAAGATCGCAAAATCACGCCGATATTTTAATCACATTTCAGAACACACCCAAAATATATAAATGAATCAATGCAGATGCACAAAATTCATCCAGGTTTTCCGCATCCAAAAAGGTAGAAGATGATAAGCAACAGGCAAATGACAATCACATAATTTCTGGCTCTGCTCTTTCTCTACCTGTAATACATTCCAAATAAACTAGATCATGGAATTACAACATAAACCAAGAGTACAAGAACAAAGAACGAAACCATTTAATCCTTATACCAGCCAGAATATTTTACGTAGTTGTTAGCAATACGGTTTACTTCCCCTTCCAGCAGTTCCGATGAAATATCCTTGATTTTTCTCGCCGGAATGCCTCCCCAAACCTCGCCGGATTTTATATGGCTTCCCTGAGTGACTACAGAACC
>JAHRWY010000131.1:0-8456 GCA_019104935.1 Kaistella sp. | reverse complement strand
GGACGTAGAAGAACTTCAGAAATATTTTAAAGTTCTGGTGACCAATATTTCTACTTTGGAAGATAATTATTACCTGCTGAAGAACTTAGGAAATATTTTGAACCGACAGGAAACTGCCCAGAAATTCAATATTAAAATTTATGAAGTTTTTCAGAATTTCTCAGATTTGCCAAAAAAGAAATGCGCCTATCTCATCTGGCAAAATCCTTATATGACAGTGGGTTCGGATACTTTTATTCATGATATTTTAGATAAAGTGGGTTTCGAAAATATATTTAAACATCACAAAAGATATCCTGAAATTACTGTTGAAGAATTAAAAGCTGCTGAATTTATTTTTCTTTCGACAGAACCATTTCCCTTTAAGCAAACACATGTTGAGGAACTTCAGAAGCAGCTCCCAGATTCAAAAGTCCTTTTAGTTGACGGTGAAGCTTTTTCCTGGTACGGAACTCGTCTTGCTAAATGTGAAAACTATTTTAAAGGTTTGGTTGAAAAATGCCAATAAAAAAGGACTTCTTTTTGAAGTCCTTTTTTATTTTAGAAAATAAGATTAAATTTTAGCCATTTCAGTTTTAATTTTGTCCTGCAAACCTGCGCTTGCTGCCACCAAGGGAAGTCTTAAATAATTTTTAATGATTCCTTTTTCTGCAAGAACGGTTTTAATTCCTGCCGGATTTCCTTCTGCAAAAATCAAGCGTGTAATTTCTACCAGTTTGTTGTGGATTTCGTAAGCTTCTTTCACTTTTCCTTCAAAAGCCAGCTGAACCATTGTTGAGAATTCTTTCGGATAACCTTGTCCAATTACCGAAATTACGCCGTTTCCGCCCGCCAGCGTTACAGGAAGCGTAAATTCGTCGTCACCGGAAACTAAATTGAAATTTGCAGGTTTCAGTCTCAAAATATCGAAATACTGCAGAATATTCGGTGCAGCTTCTTTAATCATGATTAAATTCGGGAATTCCTCAGCTAAACGAAGCGTGGTAGAAGCTTCAATGTTCTGTCCTGTTCGGGAAGGTACGTTGTAAATGATGATTTTTTTTCCCGTTTCTGCTAAAACTTTATAATGTTGGTAAAGCCCTTCCTGATTGGGTTTATTGTAGTAAGGAGAGACAGAAAGAACCGCATCAAATTCCGAAAGATCGGTTGCTTCGATTTGCTTTTTTACTTCCATTGTGTTGTTTCCACCAATTCCCAGAACAAGCGGAACGCGTTTATTATTAACCTTTACAATGTGGTTGATAACCTGGTTTTTTTCTTCGGACGAAAGCGTTGCGGCCTCTGCGGTAGTTCCCAAAACCACAAGATAGTTTGTTCCGTTTTCGATGTTGTAATCTACCAGTTTGGTAAGCGAATCGAAATCTACGGATAAATCTTCATTAAAAGGTGTAACCAAAGCAACACCAACTCCTTTTAAATTGCTCATTGTTGTATAATTATCAGTCAAAATTACAAAATTTAAAACAAGAATTTATGAAAAACAATCATAAGTTTATATTCATATCTTTATATTTGCAACACTAGATTTTATTTTCATGAAAATTAAATTCCTGCTTATAGCATCAGCGTTTTTGTCGGTTACAGCCTGCAAAACACCGCTGAATATTGCCAAAGTAAGCCCCGAAAAAAACATTTCACTTTCCAAAGATTTACCGGAAGCTCAAAATTTTAAAGATTTTATTGAGCCTTACAAACAAGAAGTGGAAGGTAAAATGAACACCAAAATTTCGCATACTGCGGTAGATCTCAACAAACAGGGCGATAACAGCAATTTGGGGAATCTTCTGGCAGATTATACTTTTGAAGGTGCTGATGACTGGGCAAAAAAGAACGGAATCCCGGCCGGTGTTGACGCCGCGGTGATTAATGTTGGCGGTATAAGGTCCAGCATTGGCGCAGGAGATATCCTTACCAAACATGTGTACGAAGTAATGCCTTTCGAAAACGAAGTGGTCATTGTAAAGATGAAAGGTTCGGATCTGCAGGGACTTTTTGATTATTATCTGAAAACCCAGAAAAACAACCCCGTTTCTCATCTCTATATTGAAACTGATAATGACAAAGTTATCAAAGGCCTTGTAAAAGGAAAAGAAGTAATCGAGACGCAGGATTATTATATCGCAACTTCGGATTATTTGGCTTTGGGCGGAGATAATATGGCTTTTTTTGGAAAGGGAGAATTAATTTCTACAGGTTTAAGGCTTCGGGATTTGTTCTTAGAAAAATTTAAGACAAACTCTGAAATCGTGGCGCCAAAAGATGTGCGTTTAAACTTTAAAAACAAAAAAAACAGGACCGATGGATAGAAAGAAATTTCTGAAAACGATAGGAGGTGGAACTTTGGCGCTCACCCTTGCTCCGAATCTGCTGCTGGCGGAAAACTTTAAATTTTTAGATCAAAATTCAGACTATAAACTTACAATTCTTCATACCAATGACCAGCACAGCCGAATTGAGCCGTTTGATTCCAGCTACAGCCGAAATCCCAATCAGGGAGGTTTTGCAAGAAGGGCAGCTTTAATTCAGAGAATCCGCGGCGAAGAAAAAAATGTGCTTTTACTGGATTCCGGTGATATTTTTCAGGGAACACCGTATTTCAATTTTTTTGGCGGTGAACTGGAGTTTAAACTCATGTCGATGATGGGTTATGATGCCGCAACGATGGGCAATCATGATTTTGATAATGGTCTGGAAGGTTTTAAAAAAGTTCAGCCAAATGCTAAATTCCCGTTTCTGTGCTCCAACTACGATTTTAAAAATACCATTCTGGACGGGCATACATTACCGTATAAAATTTTTAATAAAAATGGAATAAAAGTCGGGATTTTCGGCGTAGGTATTGAACTTTCAGGTTTGGTTGGCAAAAAGAGCTATGGCGAAACCCTTTATCTGGATCCTGTGGAAACTGCACAGCATTATGCAACATTTTTGCGGAAAGAAAAAAAATGTGATATGATCATTTGCCTCTCGCACATCGGTTATGATTATAAAGATGATCCTAAGAAAATTTCAGACAAAATTCTGGCTGCAAAGACCGATGGTATTGATTTGATTTTGGGCGGACATACCCATACATTTTTACCCGAACCACAGTCATTTATTAATAAATCCGGCAAGAATGTACTTGTAAATCAGGTAGGTTGGGCCGGACTGCTTTTAGGGAAAATTAATTTTTATTTCGACAAAAATAAGAATGTAAAAAATATTTCCTGGAATAACCAGGTTGTTGATGAAAGCATTTTGGTTTAAGAAAATATAAAAATTCCGGAGAAATAAGCTCTTCAAAAATACAACACGAATTAACCGATGAAAAAAATATTACCGTTATTAATGCTCTTGTACGCTCTGGATATTTCTGCACAGGTAATTTCAAGCAGTAAGTGGAGCGATTTGTTTTCCTATAACAATGTTTTGGCGATCCGGGAAGATGGCAATAGACTGATCGCGGCTACAGAAAACGGGATATTTTTTTACACCCCCGCAAGCGGCGAACTTAGCAAACTTTCGAAAGCAAATGGTTTGCATGAAGTGAAGATTTCTGCTTTTGATTATAATCCACAAACCAAAATAGGTTTAGTAGGCTATCAAAATGGTTCGATGGACGTAATTACACCGGAAGGGATAACTTATGTAGTCGATATTCCGATTGCTACAGGATACGCTGGAGATAAAAAAATTAATCATATTTCGATTACAGGAAATTTGGCGACGGTTTCGGTAGGATATGGTGTTTCGATTTTCCGTTTAGACAGAAAAGAATTCGGTGACTCTGCTTTTTTCACCAGTGGAGGTGTATACGAGGCCGCCCGCGAAGCTGTGATTAAAGATAATATGGTGTACGCTGTTACCGCAACCGGTTTAAAATCGCACGAAATGAATGTAACCTTCCCCATCTATTCAACATGGAACACGATAGTGGGAGGAAGTTACAGCCATATCAGCAATGGAAGCGTTATTGCGTATTCTAATACAAATACAGTGAGATATGGTAACGGTACTACATTTTCAAATCTACCGAGGAGTTTTTCTAATATACAGGATGTTTTGGTAACCCCGGAACATATTGTGGTTACAGATATTTCGTCAGTTTCTCTTTTTAGCACTGCGGGAAATTTTATTAAATCCTATGATGCCGGTGAACTACTGAATTCCGCAATTTATGCAGATTCAAAAATTTATGCAGGAACGAGGGTTTCAGGAATAAAAAATGAAGCAGGAGACAGTTTAAAACCAGACGGTCCTTACAGTAATACCTCGTATAAGATCAATCTTCATGAAAACCAGCTGGTAATTTCTACCGGAGGCAGGGATGCTTTTAATACGCCAATTTACAGGAATTTAGGATATTATCACTTTAACGGAACGAGTTGGGTATATCCTGAACTGTTCAGAAACTCTACTGTTCCTTTCAATGTTTTGGATGCCGTGATCAATCCTTCAAAACCTACAGAAATCTTCTTCACTAATTATACTTTTCAAGATGGAAGCAAAGGGATTTACCGGATGGATGACAATCAGTTTGCAAAAATTTACGCAAACACCGGTGGTGCATACAACCGGGTTGTGGGCTGTGTTTTCGACGAAAATAATCAGCTCCTTATTTCACAGTGGAGTGCCAAGGGAAGTTCGGGGGAAATTGGATTTTATCACTATAATCCCACTACAGACCAGTTTGGCTTCGTTTCTTCTGTAACCGCAGGACTCGTGCAGAAGCCATTTGCAAAAGGAGGAATTCTATATATTCCGGCTCCTTTCTTTTCCTCAGGAGGTTTACTGGTCTACGACTACAAAAATACACCTGCAGTTACAGGCGATGACCGTTTTAAAATCCTTAGAAAAAATAATAACTTACCTGCAGACGGAGTTGTGTCTGCAACTATTGATAAAAACGATGATATCTGGATCGGGACCAGAATCGGGCTAAGAATCATCAGTAATCCTTCTTCATTCATCAGCGAAGATAATCCCCAGGCTGAACCAATCATCATTGAAGAAAACGGTCTTGGGGAAGAACTTTTCCGCGACAGCAGCATTTTACAAATTGAGGTGGATGCCGGAAACCAAAAATGGATTTCGATTGATGATGGCGGTGTTTTTTATCTGAGTTCAACTGGCGAACAAACATTGAAGCATTTTACAAAAGAAAATTCACCTCTCCCAAGTAACAGCGTAACCGATATAAAAGTTGACAATAAAACCGGAAAAGTATATTTTGTAACGCTCGATGGAGTGATGGTTTATCAGGGTGATGTTTTGAATGTAACAGGGGATTTCGGGGATGTATTGGTGTATCCGAATCCTGTGGTTTATTCCAAATATAAAGGCAATGTACGGATTAGAGGTTTGGCTGAAAAAACCAATATCCGGATTACAGATGCTGCCGGAAACCTTGTTCATCAGGCTGTTTCCAGAGGAGGATATTACGAATGGAATCTCAATAACCATCGCGGAGTTCGGGTAGCGTCCGGGATTTATTTTGTCCTAATGACCAATGCAGACGGAACCGATACCGCCACTACAAAAATTGCTGTAGTAAATTAATGTTTAGCCAAACCTGCTACTTACTTTCGTATGTGAAATATGGAGATAATGGTGCTGTGCTGCATTGTTTTTCGGCAGATGCAGGCTACCAGAGTTTTTTTGCACGAGGCATTTATTCGTCGAAAAATAAAAAGAAACCTTATCTTCTTCCATTGAATCTTCTAAACATCACGGTCTCAAAACCTAATGCTCAAAAAGGAATTTCAACGGCATCAAAAATCGAACTTGCTGCCGGTTTCCATGATTTTAATGATGTGAAGATCAACTCGGTACTGTTTTTTACTGCAGATTTCCTTCAACAGATTTTAAGGGAAGAACATCAGAATGACTTGGCTTTTAATGAAATAGAAGAGTTCAGGCATGAAATTGCGCTCAATAACCATAATTCGCATATATCGTTAATTTTTAATTTTTTAAAAATTTCTGGAATTGCACCGCTTTTTAAAGACGAAAAATATCTGGACCCCGAATCAGGAACTTTTAGGGACCAAATTTCGCATCAACTTTTTACTGAAGAAATTTCACAGCTTTGGAAGCGTTTTTTAACTGCGCCACAAACGTACTCAATTAAGCTTCAGCGAGCGGAAAGAAACGTTTTTCTCGATTCGCTGATGGTTTATTATCATCTGCATTTTTCGGGATTTTATACCCCTAATTCTTTGGCAGTCCTTAGGCAGATTTATGAATAGGCAGATATAAAAAAAGCTCCTGAATTCAATTTCAAGGAGCTTTTTTTTATTTTTTGTTCGTAAATTATCTTTCAGCATCGAAAGGTGTTGATTTGTAAATCTGGAAATTAAATACAAAACTCCTGTTTCGGAAAGCAATACCTGTGTAATTGAAATGTGCATCCCTTGCAAATGCTGCTCTGGAAGGAACAATAATCACACCCTGAAGGTTATAATTGCTGTCATCTGAGATATCAAATGCCTGAAATTTTTTAATGGCTTCCTGAAATCCTTCGATTTCATAATAACTTCTTTCTTTGGCTGCAGCTACTGTAGCGTTGGTGAGTACCGATTTTTTCACATAGAAATACGACGGATCTACTTCCGGAACACCCGCGCCGTCAATGGTGTTTCTGAAGGTTGATGGTGATGCAAAAGTAACTTTATTATCTGTATTGGTAGCAACATAACTGGTAGATCTGCTCATTAGTCTTATCAAATCATATGGTCCAACGGTTGTGCCCGTTGTTGGCTGTGCGCCCGGTCTTACGATGTAAATAACACCTGAAGGCAAAGTTACAGGATTTAGATCGGCTAATTTTACATTCACAGTATCTGTAGCCACAAAATCCTTTATATTTCCTTTCGCATCAAGATAATGAGTCTCCAGAAAGTTCTGTGCCGCCTGGTCATCATATGTATTCTGTGTTTCTATGCTTACTTCCTCTGTTGTCTCAGGATTATCATCGTTTCTGCAAGATATAATGGCTATAGATGCTAATGCGAGATATAAGAATGTTTTCTTCATTTTTAATATTATCATTAAATTGCTAAAATTTTCAATCCAGCAAAAGTATAAATAAAATATGAGAATCGATAAATTTTTATGGTGTGTGCGGTTTTACAAAACAAGAAGTATCGCTGCCGATGAAATTAAGAAAAACAGGGTTTCGGTGGGAAATAATGTGGTAAAATCCTCCAAAGAGGTAAATCCGGATGATGTGATCAAAATCCGTAAAAATCAAATTGATTATCAGATTAAAGTACTTCAGATTCCGAAAAGCAGGTTAGGTGCGAAGTTGGTTCCGCTTCATATTGAAGACAGAACAGATAAAGAACAGTACGAAATCCTGAAACTGCGCAAGCTTACCCAGGATTATTACCGCGGCAAAGGCGAGGGTAGACCCACGAAAAAAGACCGCCGGGATATGGACGAATATGTTGCCGGAGATGCAGATTCTAAAATGGTTGATGAAGACTGGGATTTGTTTTTCAGCGATGTGGACGAAAATACTGAAGATTAAAACAACGCTGCAATTTCATCGGCAATCTGTTCGGGTTCTTTACCATCCGTATCAAGAGTAAATTTTGCCTGTGAGTAATAGAAGTTTCTTTCAAAAAGATGCTTGGCAATAAATTCCGGTAAATCTTCGTCATTCTGGGAAGCAATAAGCGGTCTTTTCTGTTTCTGTTTTAAAAGTCTCTCAGAAAGTGTTTTTACAGAAGTTCGGAGGAAAATACTTTCCGTATGATTATTGATAAGTTCCATATTGTTATAGTAAGCGGGTGTGCCGCCACCGAGACTTAAAATACAGTGTTCAGAAGTTGCTAAAATCTCTTCAAGTAATTCCCGTTCCTGCTTTCTAAAGTAGATTTCACCCTTTTTTTGAAAGATTTCGTGAATGGGTAAATTATTTTTCAAAGAAATTTCTTTGTCGAGATCAATTAATTTTAGATGTAGCTTTTGGCTCAAAACTTTGGAAATGTGAGATTTACCACTTCCCATGTATCCGATGAGTGAAATAATCATTTTTGAATTTTGTACAAATTACTAAAAAAATTTTGAGATTTTAAAAAAAGGCCTATCTTTGCACCACTCAAAAAGGGAAAATAATTACAGATTTCGGTTTTTAATTATTCGTTTTAGAGGGTGACCGACTCGGTAGCTCAGCTGGTAGAGCAATACACTTTTAATGTATGGGTCCTGGGTTCGAATCCCAGCCGGGTCACTAGCTAAAAATTCCGTAACTGTTACGGATTTTTTTTGCCTGCGTGGTGAAATTGGTAGACACGCCATCTTGAGGGGGTGGTTTCCTAAGGATGTGCTGGTTCGAGTCCAGTCGCAGGCACAAGTTAAATTTATTAGAAGGTAAATTTTATTGTTTACATTTTCTAAGACTCGGTAGCTCAGCTGGTAGAGCAATACACTTTTAATGTATGGGTCCTGGGTTCGAATCCCAGCCGGGT
>JAHRWY010000113.1:0-15184 GCA_019104935.1 Kaistella sp. | reverse complement strand
TGCATCGTGTCGATTTTCGGAGTTGGAAGTACTGCTTTCTTCGGTTTGGTCTTATCGATATAACTTACAAAACTGTTGGTTTGATTAATCAGTTCATTGCTGATATTTCCGAGGACTACATCGTTTTCTTTTTTAGCCGCTTCAATGGTTGAATTCAGTTCAATAAAATTCTGGAACGAGTAATCATCAGTAATTTTTTCAGACTCAATTGCTTTATTGATGATGTCTGAAATATTGAAATGAGAAACCAGGGTATCAAATTTTATGGCCTGATCTGGCTGTTTCAAACGCTGGTCGTAGCTTACATTACCCAGATTATCTTCAAAAATATGACCGTTAAAAAGCACCAATTTTAAGTAATTACGGTTGTCGGCCTGTACAAATTTCCCTTTTTCAGCAACAATCGACTGCTGGTTTTCATAAGAATTAGCCATTTTATGAATAAAAACGCCTTCGAGATTCTCTCCGTTTTCGCCCGTAATTTTATCGAATTTTACACTGTAACCTGGAATTTGCTGGATAAACTGACCTGGTGTAAAATTCAGCGCGGGTTTGGTGGCGGCAATATTATAGAGCATATTTTTAGCTTTCCGCTGAAAATCGGGGATCACATTGTTTGAAAAAAGAAAGAGAAACAGTGAAAAAATGACGGAAACAAAAAACAGCGGAAGCATAATTCGGGTCAAAGAAATTCCTGCAGCTTTCATCGCAGCCAGCTCGTAACGTTCTCCGAAATCCCCAAAAGTCATGATAGCGGATAGGAGTATGGTTAAAGGCAAAACAAGCTGCACAACGATGGCGGAAAGATACGAGAGTAAACGGAGAATTTCCCAGTAACTAAGCCCCTTTCCGGTAAACTGCGACAGCCGGATCCAGATGATGTTTACCACAAAAATGAAAAACAGCACACTGAAAATAAAAATAAACGGACCGAAGAAAGTTTTAATGACGTAGCCGTCGAGCTTTTTTATCATGCGTCAAATTTACCAAAAAAAAATCACAGAATTCAGGATTGATGGCTTCAAAAAAAAGCCCTCTGTTTTAAAGAGGGCTTTTGAAATTTAAAAAAACTTTAAAGTTCAGTATAGATATAGTTTTTATAATCATTTTTATCAAAACTGAACATGTTGCTGCTCAAACTCTGGTTCACTTTATAATCGCTGATTGCAATCACCGAAACCGAATTGTCTGTAGAAAACTGCTCTAGTTTCACAATCTGTTTCTTAGCATCATTAATAAAGAGGTTTACTTCTTTAATTCCGTTTTTAGTTGTCGGGATTAATTTAATCTGATCAGCTTTTACGCCGTTTACCGTCTTTTTTCCCAGATATTTTACGGTGTAGCCTTTTTTGTATTCACCAATATAATTCATAGGTGAAAACATCTGTTCATTTCCTGTTGGCTTTGCAACGGTAATTTCCTGATCTTCTTCTGAAATGTTATAAATCTTATTTCCGTCGAAAATCTGCTCTGTACCCATAATTTTCAGTTTGTATTTGTCTTTGGCAGAGTAGAAGATTCCGGGTTCTGTCTTGGTTACGGTTTTACCTGTTCCGGTGCCGTAAACAAATTTAAAATAAACATTGTTTTTCGATTTATAATTCTGTGCAACGGCATCTAATAGACTTTTAGCTTTTGCATCGATTTTCTGGGCAGAAAAACTTGCCGCTGTAGCAAGTGTAAAAACCCCAAGAGTAATTTTTTTCAATATACTTTTCATTCTTTTTTTTATTTTTTGGATTAAAATTTTAAAATAAAGTTAAACCATTGTTTAAAGTTTCACCCTATTTGCGCAATTCTTCCAAAAACTGTTCCAAAGAATTTAAGTCGCTAATCTGCACTTCTCTCGCCTTAGCTCCGTTGAAACCGCCTACAATACCGCTTGCTTCAAGCTGGTCCATAATTCTTCCGGCTCTGTTATAACCAAGTTTCAGCTGCCGCTGAAGCATAGAAGTGGAACCTTGTTGGGTTGAAACAATAATTCTCGCAGCATCTTCAAAAAGTGCATCTTTTTCGTTCGGGTCGAAAGCACCTACATTGGAAGTAGATTCTTCGCTGGTATATTCCGGTAGCATAAAGGCACTTGCATAACCTTTCTGTTCACCAATAAATTCTGCAATTTTTTCAACTTCCGGAGTATCTACAAAAGCGCACTGAAGACGAAGGATTTCATTTCCGTTGAAATAAAGCATATCACCTTTTCCGATGAGCTGATCTGCACCCGGAGAATCGAGAATGGTTCTGGAATCTACACTTGAAATCACCCGGAAAGCCGCTCTCGCAGGGAAGTTTGCTTTAATCATACCCGTAATAACATTTACAGAAGGTCTTTGGGTAGCCACAATAAGGTGAATTCCTACTGCTCTTGCCAGCTGCGCAAGTCGTGCGATTGGCAGCTCCACTTCTTTCCCTGCAGTCATAATAAGATCTGCAAATTCATCTACTACCAGAACAATATATGGAAGATAACGGTGTCCGTTTTCAGGATTGAGTTTTCTTTCGGTGAATTTTTTATTGTATTCTTTTAAGTTTTTACAGAAGGCATTTTTGAGCAAATCATAACGCTGATCCATTTCAATACAAAGGGAATTAAGCGTGTTAATTACTTTATGAGTGTCGGTGATAATAGCGTCGTCACCATCCGGTAATTTTGCCAGATAATGCCTTTCGATTTTTGAATAAAGAGAAAGTTCTACTTTTTTCGGGTCAACCATAACGAATTTTAGTTCGCTCGGGTGTTTTTTATAAAGCAGGGAAGTAAGAATAGCGTTGATACCTACAGATTTACCCTGTCCGGTTGCACCAGCCATAAGTAAATGCGGCATTTTTGCTAAATCTGCCATGAAAATTTCGTTGGAAATCGTTTTCCCGAAAACTACAGGCAAATCCATATCAGTATTCTGGAATTTTTGGGAATTTATCACACTCCGCATTGACACCATTGAAGGATTTTTTCGCGGAACTTCAATCCCAATTGTACCTTTTCCGGGCATTGGAGCAATAATCCGGATTCCCAAAGCTGAAAGATTCAGTGCAATGTCATCCTGAAGTTTTTTAATGGAAGCTACGCGGATTCCGGCTTCCGGAACGATTTCATATAATGTTACGGTAGGCCCTACGGTTGCTTTAATTTCAGCGATTCCCACATTGAAGTTTTTCAGCAAACCGACAATTTTGTTCTTGTTTTCCTCTAATTCGTCCCTGTTGATCGAAATTTCTTCGTTGCCGTAATCTCTCAGCAAATCGATGGTAGGCATCTGGAATTTTGCCAGTTCAAGTTTATGGTCATAAAGCCCGTGCTTGTCCACAAGTTCCTGCGATTTCTTATCAGATTCATCCAGAATATCTACTGTTTTGGCAACTTCAACTTTAAAATCAATCTCATCGGATTTTGTAGCTGCCGGAATTTCTGTTGTTGAAACTGGGCTTAAGTTCAAAGAATTCCCACCACTTTCGGTAACAGTAATTTTAGAAGGTTCCCCATCATCAAATGATGTTTTGTTAGGAGTTTTGATGGTTTCAAAATCATTACTGATTTCAACCTCAGGAAAACCTTTAACCGGAATTTCTGCAGGGGTGGAAACTGTTTTTATATTCTGTGTAGCGTGATTTTCTTTACCATCCGCCGCAAGTTCCTCAAGCTCTTCATCCACCTCGAAATTTTCAGAAGAGTTGGGCATCATGGCTTTTACCCTTCCAACCGTATTTTCGTTTAAATCATTGAGTTTCGCTTTTACATTGGATGGATTTAAATTGAATTCAAGCACAAAATACAGTGCAATACTTACCAAAAGCACCAGCCAAAGTCCGGCAGATCCGATGACTGATAATAGGAAATCCATAATTTGAAATCCGTAAACGCCACTCAAAACACCCTGTCCTTTGGTAATGGCGCCCATGAAAATCGGCAGCCAGCAGATAAAAAACAGGGAATGACCGATGGTTTTCCACGGCTTGAAATAATTTTTCTTGAAAATTAACATTCCCACTACAAAAAACAGAAAAGCTACGGCAAATGCCGCAATCCCAATACTTTCAAAAATAAAAAAATTGCCCAGCCAGTCGCCAATCTTCCCGAAAATATTGGAGGATTGCACAGTTTTATCCAGCATCGTTCCGGCCTGGCTCTGGTCGGCTTTCCAGTTCAGCAGGTAAGAAACGAAAGAAAACGTAAGAACTACAGAAAGAAGAACGAAAAGAACTCCAAAAAATATACGGGGCTTAGAAAGGGTTTTATTTGGTGCAGACGCCTTGGGCGGGGTTGTTTTTGTATTTTTTTCCATAATAAGAATGTGCGCAAATTTAATAATAAATTTAAAAGATTTTTTAGAATTGCCGTAAAATTTCAGTCAAAAAAAGCTTTCCGAAAAGGCTTTTTGAGGAAGTTTAAATTCATTGTTCAATATACTGATTTTGTTTCGGAATAATATTTGAGTGTTTTAAAAAAGAACGCTAATATTTGAAAACATGGATCAAAATAAGATAAAAGACTCTGAAGGCTTTAAAAATATCAAAAATACTGTTGACCAAAATCATGCTATTGAAAATAACGGTCAGGAATCATTAACCCGGCTTAAAGATATCCGTAATCCTGAAATTACAAAGGAAAATTACGTAAAGGATGCCGAAAATGCTATTCCGCCAACGGCCTGGGAAAATCAGCAAAAAGCTTATGATGATGCCTGGGAGAATAATAAAAACCAACAGTTAGGAGAAGAAGTTTAAAAATGATAACTTCAGTTTTAATCATAAAATACACTATTATGGCGCCAGAAAATAACAAATCAGAACAGGATGCCAAACTCGGACAAATGAATTACAGTCCTGAAAATGATATTTTCAATAAACAGGATCATGTTCCTTTGGATGGAGATGGAAATCCTGTACTTAATGAAGGTACTACACAGAAAAGTTTGGACGACGGGCTGGATATTCCCGGAACAACTGCTGATGACGCAATGGAAAACATCGGATCAGAAGATGAAGAAAACAATTATTACAGTCTCAGCGATAATGAAGATAATCACGAGGAGACCAATGACGATGTACTTGGTTAAAGGATTACACAGTCATATACATACTACCGCCTGAAGGGCGGTTTTTTTTTGCATCGATTTCTTTGGATTGTATTTTCGAAATTGAATATCTTTAAAACTTTCAAACAAAGTAAAAATTACAATGACCTTTCAGCAGCAAATACAACAGGGAATTCCCTCTGAACTTCCACAGCCAAAACCTTTTGAACCTCAAATTAATCACGCACCAAAACGCAAGGAAATTCTTAGTGAAGAAGAAGAAAAACTCGCACTGAGAAATGCTTTGCGCTACTTTGATCCGAAATTCCATGCCGAACTTTTGCCGGAGTTTCGTGATGAACTGAAAAAGTTTGGGCGAATTTATATGTACCGTTTCCGTCCGGATTATGAAATGAAAGCCAGACCGATTTCTGAATATCCCGGCAAATCTGAACAGGCAAAAGCCATTATGCTGATGATTCAGAACAACCTGGATTATGCCGTGGCCCAACATCCGCACGAACTTATAACTTATGGTGGAAACGGTGCCGTGTTCAGCAATTGGGCGCAGTATCTTCTTACGATGAAATACCTGTCGGAAATGACCGATGAGCAGACTTTGGTGATGTATTCCGGTCATCCCATGGGTCTTTTCCCGAGTCATAAAGAAGCGCCGAGAGTCGTGGTGACCAATGGAATGATGATTCCGAATTATTCGAAACCCGACGATTGGGAAAAATTCAATGCGCTTGGCGTAACCCAATACGGACAAATGACGGCCGGAAGTTATATGTATATCGGTCCCCAGGGAATTGTGCATGGTACTACCATTACGGTGTTAAATGCTTTCAGAAAAATTAATAAATCACCGAAAGGCGGAATTTTCATCACTTCCGGTTTGGGCGGAATGTCTGGTGCACAGCCAAAAGCCGGAAATATAGCCGGGTGTATCACGGTTTGTGCCGAAGTGAATCCAAAAATTACTAAAATTCGCCATGAACAGAAATGGATCGATGAAATCCATGAAAATCTTGATGAATTAGTACAAAGGGTTCGCAACGCTCAGCAAAATAAGGAAACAGTTTCTTTAGCTTACCTCGGAAACGTGGTGGAAGTTTGGGAAAAATTTGCAGAAGCAGGCTTGAAAATCGACATCGGATCCGATCAGACTTCACTACACAATCCATGGGCTGGAGGTTATTATCCTGTAGGGCAAAGTTTTGAAGAATCCAACAAAATGATGGCAGAAAATCCTGAATTATTTAAACAAAAAGTTCAGGAAAGTTTAAGAAAACATGCAGCAGCCATTAATAAACATACTGAAAAAGGTACATATTTCTTCGATTACGGTAATGCGTTTTTATTGGAAGCAAGCCGTGCCGGAGCTGATGTAATGGCAGAAAACCCAACCTTGGGAAGAGAATTTAAATATCCGAGCTACGTGCAGGATATTATGGGACCGATGTGTTTTGATTATGGTTTTGGACCGTTCCGTTGGGTCTGTACCAGCGGCAAGCCTGGAGATTTACAGAAAACAGACGAAATTGCTTCGAAGATTTTAGAAGAGATTATGCAGAATTCTCCAGAGGAAATTCAGCAACAAATGGCAGATAATATCCAGTGGATTAAAGGTGCACAGGAAAACAGACTGGTAGTAGGTTCACAGGCACGAATTCTCTATGCCGATGCCGAAGGTCGAATGAAAATTGCGGAAGCCTTTAATAAAGCCATTAAAAAAGGAGAAATAGGACCGGTAGTTTTGGGTCGTGACCATCACGATGTTTCCGGAACTGATTCTCCTTACCGCGAAACATCCAACATTTACGACGGTTCTAGATTTACAGCTGATATGGCTATTCATAACGTGATTGGCGACAGTTTCCGCGGTGCTACCTGGGTGAGTATTCATAACGGTGGTGGCGTGGGCTGGGGCGAAGTTATTAATGGTGGTTTCGGAATGCTTTTGGACGGTAGCGATGATGCCGACCGAAGATTAAAATCGATGCTCTTTTGGGATGTAAACAACGGAATTTCCCGAAGAAGCTGGGCCAGGAACGAAGGCGCATTGTTCGCCATTAAAAGAGCTATGGAACTGGAGCCTGATCTGAAAGTTACGCTCCCGAACTTGGTTGATGATGAGCTTTTTTCTTAAATATATTTTGAATACACAAACACCTGATTTTTTTGGGTGTTTTTTTTTGTAGTAATATCGTCAATAACTTATATAGTATATTTCTATTCTAAAAATACATTATTTTGTATTTTAATGTACTATATTTACACCAACAAAAAATATATTATTATGAAAAAATTATTTAAACTTTCAGCCTTTGTGTTTTTATTCAGTTTTTTATTCGTCTCGTGCGATGAGAGCCGAGATGATGTTGAAACACCAAAAACTATTTATGAATTGGCTTCGATGGATGCAGACCTTTCTAATTTGAAGGCAGCCATTGATAAAGCAGGATTGGCTTCTACCTTAGGAGCATCCGGAAGTTTCACGGTATTTGCACCTTCTAATGCAGCATTCACGCAATTTCTTGCTGATAATGGTTTTGCTAATCTCAATGATGTTCCGAATGCCGCATTAAAAGAAATTCTCCTAAACCATGTGCTTTCTAATAAAGTGATGGCAGCGCAGGTAACTACAGGTTATGTCTCCACATTAGCTAAAGGAAACGCTTCTTCTTCTAAAAATCTCAGTATGTTTATTAACACAGCATCTGGGGTTAAAATCAATGGAATATCAACGGTAACAAAAACCGATATCACAGCAAGTAACGGAGTAATTCACAAAGTTGATAAAGTCATCGGTTTGCCAACGGTAGTAACCCATGCGCTTGCAAATCCTAATTTTTCATCGCTTGTATCCGCACTTACGAGAAACGATATGCCTGATTTTGCAGGAATTCTCAGCGGCACAACCAATTCACCTTTTACCGTTTTTGCTCCTACCAATGCTGCTTTTAGCTCGTTGCTAACCGAGCTGAACCTTCCGAACCTGGGCGCCGTACCTGCAGCAACCTTAGAGAATGTCCTTAAATATCATGTAGTTGCCGGAGCAAATGTTTTATCTACCGATATTACAAATAATATGAATGTTACCACTTTCCAGGGCGGTACTTTTAAAATTACAACCACTGGAGGAGTGAAAATTACAGATGCCAACAACAGAGTTTCAAATGTAATTGCAACAGATGTACAGTGCAGCAATGGTGTAATTCATGCCATCGACAAAGTTCTTTTACCATAGTAGTTTTATTATTTAAATGTTAATGTTTGATAAGCGTCCCTTTTCGCAGGGACGTTTATTTTGTAAATTGCAAAAATTTTAAAATCCATGAAATTTAAATTTGTCTTTATTTTCCTCATCAGTACTTTGCCGCTTTTTGCACAAACGGGAAGTATCAACATTAATGTCGTTGATGATTTTTCTAAAAAACCTTTAACTTCAACCGTAACCATTATTTCAACCGGCCAGCAGTTTTCTGGTGATGGAAATGTCGCACTGGCAGATTTACCGGCGGGAAATTACAGTTTTCAGATCGCGGCATCCGGCTACCAAAATCAGTCGCTTAACGACATTGCTGTAATCCCTAACCAAAACCTTACTTTTTCTGTGGGACTGCAGAAAATGGCGGTACGGGAACAGGAAATTGAAGGTTTGGTTCTGAAGGCCAAGGTCTATAAAACTTCTGCAGAAAGTCCGGTTTCCCTGCGAAATATCACGAGCGAAGAAGTGCAGAAAAATGCGGGTTCCAACCGCGATATTTCCAAAGCGATTCTTTCGCTTCCGGGAGTAGGAACTACTGCTACGTTTAGAAACGACCTTTTTATACGCGGCGGAAGTTCCGCTGAAAATAAATTTTATATCGACGGAATCGAGGTTCCGGTGATCAACCATTTCCAGACCCAGGGCGCGAGCGGCGGCCCGAGAGGCTTAATTACCATTGATTTTATTAAAGATGTAGATTTTTACAGCGGTGCTTTTCCCGCCAAGAGAAACGGAACCTTATCTTCACTTTTTGAATTCAACCTCAAACAGGCGCGTAAAGATAAAATGGGTTACAAAGCCATCCTGGGACTCGATGATATGCAACTAATGATGGATGGCCCGCTGAGCAAAGACCAGTCGTGGAGTGGATTATTCTCTGTCCGTAAATCGAATCTGCAATTGCTTTTCAAAGCGATCGATTTACCGTTTTTGCCGAGTTATTATGATACGACATTTAAAGTCTCAAAGAAATTTAAAAACGGTAACGAACTGTATTTCATAGGTCTGGGAGCCATTGATGAATTTAAATTCAATGAAAATGCAGAACCAACACTCTATAATTTGACTTTAATTGAAAGACTTCCTGTTTCGCCACAGTGGAATTATACGGTGGGTGCAGGGTATCGTCATTTGGCAGAAAACGGCAACTGGCTGTTTACCTGGAGCCGGAATATGCTCGACAACCAAGCTACAAAATACTACCGCAATATCGAAACTCCTGAGAATTTGCTGATCGACTATCATTCGCAGGAAAGTGAAAATAAAATCCGTGTTGACCGTAATTTCAGGCTTGGCGATTTTCAGATGAGTTCGGGTGCTAATGTTAATTTTACAAGTTATTTCAATGATTCAAATTTAAAGGCTATCACTCAAAGCGGACCGGTTGCTGACCAATATCTTTCGGAAATGAATTTGGCACAATACGGATTTTATCTTCAGAGTTCACGTAAATTTCTGGAAAGTAAATTGGAGCTTTCCGCTGGTTTCCGAATAGATGGTAGTGATTATTCGGGACTTACTTCAAATCCACTGGAGCAGTTTTCACCGCGAATTTCAATGAAATACCAGTTAGCTGATCAGTTTGCCCTCAACCTGAATGGCGGAATTTACTATATGCTGCCATCTTATACGGCTTTAGGATATGCGCAGAACGGAAATTTTATTAATAAAAACAGTTTGAAATACATTAAAAACTCCCAGATTGTGGGTGGCGTAGAATTTAATGGAAACAATAATCTAAGAATTACTGCCGAAACCTATTATAAAAAATACAAAAACTATCCTTTTTCCCTTCGAAACGGAATTTCCCTGGCAAATTTAGGCGGTGATTTCGGAGTAGTCGGGGCGGAACCTCTCGACAGCAGAGGCGTTGGCGAAACGTATGGAATTGAGCTTTTAGCCCAGAAAAGAACCGTAAACGATTTTTATGGAATCGCTTCATATACTTTCGGCCACTCCAAATTCAGTGATCTTAATGGCGATTTGAAACCATCGAGTTGGGACAGCAGACATATCCTGTCATTAACTGGAGGGAAATATTTCAGCAGGAACTGGAACATCGGAGCAAGATTCCGGTTGCAGAGTGGTTTGCCGGAAACGCCTTACGATCTGGAAAAAAGTCAACTGGTTAATGTGTGGAATATTGCCAATGCACCGGTTTCAGATTATATTTTGCTGAATTCCCAACGCGGGAACCTGGTACATCAACTCGATATAAGAGCAGAGAAGAAATGGATCTTCAACAAATGGCAGATGACTTTCTACGTAGATGTTGTAAACGTTTACGGATCGAAAAACCCAAGCAGATTACCGGTGATTGCACTGGAACGTGATACAAACGGTAACGGAATTGTTACCAACCCTGGTGCACCGCAAAATGAGCAGATTTATCAGCTGAATTACGGGGAGGCAGACCGCTCAACACCGCTGCCGTATTTCGGATTTATTTTTGAATTTTAAAAAACCGGAATGTTATTGGGAAGAATCTTCTTTGATTTTTTCCATAACCCAATCCAGCTGGATGTCTTTTTTTGCAAGAACTTCCTGAAGCGTCGGGATAATTTCATGATCTGGAATCACTCCTTTTTTGGTGTGGGTAAATTCAATACTTGGCTGAATCAGCATTAAACCAATTGGCAGATAGAGTTTAGAATTTGGTAGTTTTTTGGTAGAGTAGCGGCCTGCAACTGTTCCGTCGTTTGCGCCACCGGTTTCTTCGCCTACCAGAAAAGCACGTTTTTCATGCTTAAGTTTTGAAGGCAGGATGGAGGCGGCAGAAAAACTGCTTCCGTTGATCAGCACGTATATTTTCCCTTTAAAGTTATTTTCTTTTGGTTTTTTGAGCCCGAAAATTCCGTTATTCCTCAGGTAAAAACGATCGGATTCGTTCTTTATCGACAGCGCCGTTCCCATCAGATAAAATGGATAACCCGCCACTGCAAATGGTTTTGTAATCCACGAGAATTCTGAGAAATAATTGGCCTGGTACATTGCCGAAGGCGAGGTTATCTCAATATCGTTGATAAACTGAAATTTTTCTGAAACCAAATAAGAATAAAGGTTGTTGATCTCCGCAAGTGAGCCACCCAGATTGTCGCGGATGTCCAGGATTAAATATTTTGCAGGTGATTTTTTTAGCGTTTCGAAGCTTTCTCTGTAAAACTTCCGCGAATAGGTTCCCGAGAAAGTTTTGATTTTCATGTAAGCGACAGTGCTGTCTTTAACAGGGAACTGCAGGGCGCGGTTGAAACTTTTGGTAATGACATTATAATCTTTGGTTTTTCCTTTTTCGCTTTTCGTAATTTTTTTGTTGGCGTTTTCTACTTTTTTCTTTTCAGTTTTGGTGATTTTTTCTCTTTTAAGGTAGAATGTTTTAATTTCGTTTCTGTATTGGGCTTCAATTTTCACACTGTCGAGAATTCCGTGGTCTGCGGTGAAATAAGAGGGCCATCTTCTGGCAAGAATATATTTCTGGAAAGTCTGGTTTTCACCATCACTGTTCACGAATGGGCGATAACTTTCCAAGAGATCCTTCACCGGAATGTCTTTTATTTTCAGAATTTCTGTACCCACATTCATATTGGTGATTTTTTCGGCATTGTCTTTTACAAATATTCTACTGCCATCGAGCACGAAATTGTAGCGGCTGAGTAACCCTTTTTGCTTTTCCAGATTTTTAATTTCTTTTCGCGTTAACCGTTTTTCCAGCGGAACCAATCGAAGATGACCTTCCTTGATCTGTGAAATAACCGGCGCCAGTTTGCGGTAAAACTCATTAGGTTTTAATGGTTGGCGAATACTGTTTTTTAAACTGTCGAATTTGTAATCCAGAGATTCTTTAGAAATGTACCAATACAGATTTGGATGAAGTTTCTGCAATTTCTTATAGCTGAAATCCACATCCTGCTTCAGTTTTTCTGGCGCGATAAGGATTTCATGTTTTGCATTATGCTTTTTTACAGAAACACAGGAGGTGAGCAGCGCAAGTAAAAAAAGCTGTAGGGTAGTCTTCAAATTGAAAAATTTTGATAAAAATATATCTTTTAATTCAAATTTAATAATATTAAAAAACAAAAAAACTCCTCAGTTAAAATGAGGAGTTAATGTTGGATTTTTAAAATTTTTAACCTAAAACGGTCACAGAATTTTGCAACACTTCGAAAATGGCGTCTTTTGCATTGTCTGGTTTTACGTTCACAGCACGCGTTCCGTTGAAGTGCAGGCAGGTGACATAACCCAGTTGCGCAGCATCGAGGCAGGTGAATTTCACGCAATAATCAAGCGCAAGGCCTACAATTTCTAATAATTCGATATCATGATATTTTAGGAAATCATCCAGTCCGGTTTTTACAAAATGATTATTGTCCTGAAATCCGCTGTAACTGTCGACTTCCGGATTTTTACCTTTCTGAACGATGTGGGTTACTTTATCGCGGTTCAGATCTTTATGAAAGTCAGCACCGAACGTTCCCTGAACGCAATGATCTGGCCACATAAACTGTGGAATTCCGTTGAGAATGATGGTTTCGCCAACTTTCTTTCCGTTGTTTGAAGCAAAACTTTTGTGGTTCGCAGGATGCCAGTCCTGGGTAAGGACGATTTGGTCGTATTCATTTTCTTCCATCAGCAGATTGATGTAAGGAATAATTTCGTTTGCTCCTGGCACCGCAAGAGCGCCGCCTTCGCAAAAATCGTTCTGTACATCCACTATAATGAGGGCTTTTTTCATATTTTTCGGATTTGTTTTATAATAACTTTAGGAATTACGGGAAATAAAATTCAGATTTTAAAGCGTAAATTTACGAAAGTGTTTTCGCAAAATTTCAGCCAAAACCATTCAGCAGACAAATCGTCTAAATTTAAGTTTTGAAATATAGAAAACCTGCCAAAAAAAATATATGAGAATGTTTATCCTCCTGCAAACCAGGTCAAAGTCAAAGAATGAGAAAATCGCTTAACAGTCGGCAGCATTTAGAAGAAATAAAGTCCCGGATTTTAAGGATTGAGGAAAATTCAGAACGGAAATGGGGAAAGATGAATGCGGCACAAATGTTACGTCACTGCGACCGGATTCTGCAGGTAGGCTTTGGGAAAATAGTGCTGCCGAAGATTAACCCTTTTATAAAATCGATCGGAATTTTAACCAAAATCGAGATGAATATTTTCAATAACGGTATTCCACCGAATATGCCAACTTTTAAAGAAGTTATTATAAAAGAAAATTGTAATTTTGAAAAGTCCCGTCAGGAATTATTAGCTTCTATTGATGAGTTTGCGGAAAAATCAGCAAAAAACAATTTACTTTCGGAGCATGCGCTTTTTGGGAAAATGACAAAAGAAGACTGGGGATTTTTGGAATATAAACACCTGGATCATCACTTAAAACAGTTTGGAGTATGAGTATTTTTAATAAAATTTTTGGAAGTTCTGATACAGAAAAGCCGTCACCGGAATTCTGGAATTATATAAATTCTGAAGCAGATTTAGAAAAAGCATTGGAAGAGTCGCACGAAAAAAAAGTGGCAATTTTTAAGCATTCTACAAGATGTTTCATCAGTAAAACAGTGCTAAATAATTTTGAAAAAGAAGTGGGAGAATCTAATAAAGAGGCGTCTTATTATTTTCTGGATTTATTGGCACACCGCAATATTTCTAATAAAATTGCCGATGATTTGGATGTTGAACATCAAAGTCCGCAGCTCATCGTTGTGGAAAACGGCAAAGCCGTGAAGAACGCCTCCCATCACAGTATTTCTGTGTCTTTAATTTAATTCTGATTATTTCGATGGAAAATATAGAATCCTACCTGTCTGAAATTTTGGAGATTCCAAAAGGAGCGGTTACACGGTGCAGTAATTTTTATGAAACCCGAAAAGTTTTAAAGAATGAATTCCTGCTGCAGGCGGGTGAAGTGTGCAACGGAACTTATTTTGTAGAAAAAGGCTTGCTGAGGATGTATTCTATCGATAAAAACGGTAAAGAACATATCATTCAGTTTGCGCCTGAAAAATGGTTGATTTCCGACAGAAGTTCTCTTTACTTCAATGAAAAATCGAAATATTACATTGAAGCGGTGGAAGAATCTGAAATTCTGGTGCTGACGAAAGATTTTTTTGCGAATATTAATCTTGAATTTCCCAACACTGTTGAAAATAATGATTTGCTTTTACAGAAACACATCCGAAATCTTCAGAACCGCGTAAACTCGCTGCTGAGCGATACCGCGGAAGAAAGATATATGAGTTTTATCAAAATGTATCCGGATATTCTGCTTCGTGTTCCGCAGTGGATGGTAGCTTCTTATCTTGGCATCACGCCGGAAAGTTTAAGCCGGGTAAGAAAAGAGCTCGCGAGAAAGAATTTTCAGACTTCATAAAAAAAAGGAACTCGTTTGAGTTCCTTTTCAGTTTTATGTAAATTATTTACCGAGATAAGATTTCAGAATCTTGCTTCTGGTATTGTGTTTCAGCCTTTTAATGGCTTTTTCTTTAATCTGACGCACTCTTTCTCTTGTAAGATCGAAAGTTTCGCCAATTTCTTCTAAAGTCATTGGGTGTTTGCCATTCAGTCCGAAATACAAACGAACCAAATCGGCTTCTCTTGGGGTCAAAGTCTGCAGGGCTCTTTCAATTTCAATCTGAAGAGATTCAAGCATCAAATCCTTATCAGGACTTGGCGATTCTCCCGAACGTAAAACGTCGTATAAATTAGAATCTTCACCTTCTACAAGCGGTGCATCCATCGACAGGTGTCTTCCGGAGTTTTTCATTGATTCTTTAATGTCGTCTTCGCTCATGTCCAAAACTTCTGCTAATTCTTCAGGAGAAGGTGGTCTTTCGTTTTCCTGCTCCAGGTGGGCGTAAGCTTTGTTGATTTTATTGATCGAACCAATTTT
>JAHRWY010000087.1:0-3182 GCA_019104935.1 Kaistella sp. | reverse complement strand
TAAAAGACGATTATCTTAAAAAACTCATCGGAAAACTGAATAAACCTTTGGTTTCAACCTCAGCCAACTTCAGCGGAGATCCTTCGCCTATGAAATTTGCAGATATTTCTCAGGAAATCATCAGTTCTGTCGACGCTGTTGCAGAAGAAAATCACGACAAAATCTCTGAATATTCCGGATCTTCGGTCATCAGAATGTGGAAAGACGGCCGTGTAAAGATTCTTCGGGAATAATTTACTTCTCCTTTTTGTAAAGTTTTTCGTAAAGAGAAATCCATTCCTCGGCAGACATCTTTTTTACCAGTTCTGCGATGAGCTCGAAGGGAATATCTTCAGGTTTTTTGAAACGGATACACGATTTTCCCATATCGAGTTTCTTTTTTGAATGCTTCGGAAACTCATTCACAAACCAGTGCAAAAGTTCCGGATCTGCATAAATTCCCATGTGATACAAGGCGATAAAATTCTTCTGTGATGCCAGATTAATGAAAGGCAGCGGCGTATTTGGCGTGCAGTGATAACCGTCCGGATAAGTTTCCAAAGGCACGCTCCACCCGATCATTCCGTAACTTAGACTTTCCTGAAAACTTTTCGGAAGATTTTCTGAAATTGTATTATAAACTTTCTGGAACGCCTCTCTTCTCTCTTCAGGAACATTTGAAAGATATTCTTCAATAGAATTGGCGGGAATCTGCATGGTTTTATTTTTTACTAAAATACATTTTTCGCTGTAAAATTTTACTTATAATTAAAAATAAGTAGATACTGCTACGAAATCATGTTAAACATTGATTTAATATTCTTAAAAATCAACTCTTTACGCGTGGCTGTAGATTACACATTACTTACCGATATGCTCACAATCAGAAGATTACATGATTGTAAATTTTGAAAAACGGCATGTTGTGGTTTTATTTATTAAATTTAAGACACTCTTAAAACACTAATGATCAAAAAACTATTAACATGAAAACATTAATCTGTCTCTTAGCTTTCTTCTGTTTCAATTGTCAATTAAGTTCACAGACGAAATCGCCCCAGTCGACTGATCCGGTTCTACTGATCGACCGCAGTATCTTTTTTGATAACCCCGAAATTGAAGACGCAAAATTAAGTCCGGACGGAAAATACATTTCATTTATGAAAGCCCACAACGGCATTCTAAATATCTGGACTAAAAAATTAAATGAACCTTTTGATAAAGCCCGCAGACTCACCAACCTGGAGCGGCCTGCAGCGGGATATTTCTGGAGTGATGACAGCAAATATATCCTTTATGGTAAAGACAAAGGAGGAAATGAAAATTATAACATTTATTCAGTTTCTCCCTCTGCCGGGAACCTCGCGGGTCAGGATATCCCGGAAAACAGAAACCTGACGCCCTTTGATGATGCCAGAATCGAAATCTTTCTAGTGAGCAAAAAGGATCCCAATATTTTGATGATAGGCATGAATAACCGTGATCCGAAATGGCACGATTTGTACAAACTCGAAATCAGTTCCGGGAAACTCACTAAAATCAGGGAAAACACAGACAGGATCACGAATTGGATTTTCGACTGGGAGGAGCAGCCACGAATTGCGATGCGGAGACCCGAGGATGGATCTACAGAGTTTCTTGCAGCGTCCGCAGATGGTAAACTCAGTAAAATTTATGCGGTAAGTGCTCTGGAATCTGTATACCCCTATTCATTCACCAAAAACAATGAACAACTTTACCTGGAAACCAATAAAGGTGTTGAAAATAACTTTATTAAGCTGGTATTGCTGGATCCAGCAAACGGCAAAACAACCGATGTGGAAAAAGATCCACTGAACCGTGTTGATTTCAGATATGCAGTATTCAGCGATCTCAGCCGTGAATTAATTTATACTTCCTATACCGATGAAAAAGAAAGGCTGTACTTCCGGGACAAATCTTTTGAATCGGATTACAATTTATTAAAGTCCAGATTTCCGGGGACTGAGGTAAAAGTCACCAGTTTAACCAAAGATGAAAGACAATGGCTGTTCAGTGTTTCTGGTGACACCAGAGTCGAAACCGTTTACTTATTCGACAGGGATTCCAAAAAAATAACGGAACAGTTTACACCACGCCCAAGACTTAAAACTTACGAAGTTTATCTGAGTGCAATGGAACCCATCAAATATAAAAGCAGTGATGGACTTGAAATTCCTGCTTATCTCACTTTACCTAAAAATGTAGTGGCAAAAAAACTTCCGCTTCTGGTCTTCCCTCATGGTGGCCCGTGGGGTCGCACTTATTGGGGCTTCGATTCCTTTGCCCAGCTTTTTGCAAACCGTGGTTTTGCAGTGCTTGATCCTAATTTCAGAGGAAGCACAGGATATGGTAAAAAATTTCTGGACGCAGGCAATCTTCAGTGGGGAAAGCTCATGCAGGATGACATTACATGGGGCGTAAAGCATTTGGTGGACGAGGGAATCGTAGATCCGAGAAGGGTTACCATTATGGGCATAAGCTATGGCGGGTACGCTACGCTGGCGGGCCTAGCATTTACGCCGGATGTATATGCTGCCGGTGTAGATATTGTAGGTCCCAGTAACCTGTTTACTTTACTTAATACCATTCCTCCTTATTGGGAAGCGGCCCGTGCCAGGTTTGAACTGAGAATTGGAAGCGAGAAATCGCAATCCGGCAAGAAAATACTCAAGGAAGCCAGCCCACTTTTTTCCGCACAAAAAATAAAAGCCCCGCTCATGATTATTCAGGGCGCAAATGACCCTAGGGTCAAGAAAGATGAAAGTGACCAAATTGTTGCTGCACTTCGGGATTTAGACAGAACAGTGCAGTATATTTTGGCCGATGACGAAGGACATGGGTTCTATAAACCTGTAAACAATATGGCAATGATTGCCGCTGCCGAAAAATTTCTGGCTCAATATGCAGGAACCCGCTATCAGGAAGATATGCCGGAAGCGGTCGCAAAACGGCTGAAAGAAATGACTGTTGATATTAAAACCGTAAAACCCGCCAAGTAGCTGAACTTTTAAATCACGTCACAAAAAATCCGGAAAATTATTTTCCGGATTTTTTATTTAATTTTTCAGATGTTGGTCAAAATAATCGGTTACTTTCTGCATCAGATGAACCCTGTCTTTGCCCATAACATTATGTTCGTGGCCCGGATAAACAAAATAATCGAGCTGAACGCCGTTGTCAAC
>JAHRWY010000068.1:0-23290 GCA_019104935.1 Kaistella sp. | reverse complement strand
TTCTTTTGATTGGCGGACAAAAGTACATGAACAACGAGCTTTCTGTAGGTAAAATCGCAGATTTTTTTATGTATATCAACATTCTTATCTGGCCTTTTTCTATGGTAGGTTGGGTAACTTCTGTAAATCAGCGGGCAGATGCATCGATGGCGAGGATTAATGAGTTTCTCGACATGAAAAGCGACATCATCAATACCAACCACGATAATTATCCCATTAAAGGCGATATTGAATTCAGAAATGTTTCTTACGTTTATCCCAATACGGGAATTAAAGCTTTAGATAATCTAAGTTTTACCATCGATGCCGGAAAATCACTGGCCATTATGGGAAAAACCGGCAGCGGAAAATCTACCGTCGCCCTTTTGCTTTGCCGATTGATAGATCCTACAGAAGGTGAAATATTAATTGACGGAAAAAACCTGAAAGAGCACAATCTCGAAAATTACCGCAGACATATCGGCTATATTCCTCAGGAAAGCTTCCTGTTTTCGGATACTATCGAACACAATATTGGTTTCGCAATCGATAATCCTACTTTAAAACAGGTTGAAGAATATGCAAAAAAGGCAGATGTTCACAAAAATATTGTAGAATTTAAAGACCAGTACAAGACCATGGTCGGCGAACGCGGCGTCATGCTTTCGGGCGGCCAAAAGCAAAGAATCTGTATTGCACGGGCTTTAATTAAAGAACCTAAAATCCTGATTTTCGATGATTCCCTGTCGGCTTTAGATACCGAAACCGAAGAAAACATTCTTCAGAATATTGAAAACGAAATCCAGAAAAGCAGTTCAATCATCATTACCCACCGCGAAAGCAGCGCAAAACGCGCAGATAAAATACTGAATCTCACCAATGTAGAAAACACAGCATCCGCATAAAAATGCGGATTCGCTACTAATAATTCGTTTTTGTTAACAAAAAACAAATAATTATTTTGCAATTAAAAGAAATCTTTTATATTTGTTACACAAGATTTCAAAAAAATAGCTACAAATGAGTGATTACAAGGAACGCCACGAAAACGAAATTTTCACAAAGGTGTTGAAAGCAGGCAGAAGAACATATTTCTTTGATGTGCGCGAGACTAAAGCGGGAGATTATTATCTTACGATTACCGAAAGCAAGAAAAACTTTGGTGAAAACGGAGAAGCTACTTTCGAAAAACATAAAATCTATCTTTACAAAGAAGATTTCAAGAGTTTTGAAGACATGTTTAAGGAATCTACAGATTTCATCATCAGCCAAAAAGGCGAAGATGTAATTTCTGAAAGGCATGACAAGGATTTTAAAAGTCGGACATTTACAATAGAATCGGACGACGAGGTTTAATAAATACAGGTATTCAATTATGGATGCCTTTTTTTATTTGCTTTGTTTGGCATTAGTTTTACCGCTGAAATTCTGGTAATCACAAAATACTTTTGGTAAGAAATAAAAAAAACGCACTGAAAATCAATGCGTTTTAAAGTGGGTGAATGATGGGTCTCGAACCCACGACCTCCGGAACCACAATCCGGCGCTCTAACCAACTGAGCTACAATCACCGTTTGAGGTTGCAAATATAAAGCTTTTCGAGAAATTACAAAATTATTCCGTCAAAATTTTTGAAAGCAAGTAACTTTTCTGTCGTAAACCCTTCCGCGAACTCAACGCCAGAGAGTCTTCCCAGGTCCTGCGCTCTGTAGCTGAGGCTTTCCAGAAAGTCTTTTGTGGCTATCGGCGTCATCGGTTCATTAGAATTTGGATCATAAAACTGGGTTTTATAAGCCAGACACGCTTCGATTTTCTTTTCCATAAAATTTGAAATATCAATCACAAAATCCGGCGTAATATGCTTCCACTGAATATAATGGAATACCTGTTTCGGGCGCCATTGCTTTTGATTCTCTCCATCAAGTTCAGTTTCGATCTTCACTAAACCAGAAAGAAAACATGCATCAGAAACCAGTTTCGCAGCTTTTGCATGATCCGGATGCCGATCGTCTACCGCATTGGCAAGCACGATTTCGGGTTGGTATTTACGGATCATTTTCACGATCTGTATTTGATATTCTTCTGAATTGAGGATAAAACCATCCTTCATTTTTAGATTTTCACGGGCAGAAATACTCAAAATTTCCGAGGCCGAAGCGGCTTCCTGTGCTCTTGTTACATTCGTGCCGCGGGTCCCCAGTTCGCCTTGGGTTAAATCAACAATAGCTACCTTTTTTCCTTCCGAAATCAGTTTTGCCAAAGTTCCGCCACAACCCAGTTCTACATCGTCTGGATGGGCGCCTATTGCAAGAATATCTACTTTCATTTTGATTATTTTTTTTATACTTATTTCAGAACTGCCTCCTGATATTGATAAATCGTTGTAAGAAACTGCGCGTAAGACTGCTCGAGTCTCGTAATATCGCCCGACTTCAAATTAATGCCCCCGTTTCCATAAGGATTTGAATTTACTGAAAAAGCGGAAAACTGAAAAAACTGCACCGGCTGATTTTCCTGTGCGCCAAGTTTAACCGAAGAGCCTAAAAGCTTTCTGGTAGAAACCGTGTAAATTTCACCGGGAGTAAGCTGAATCTTTGTGTAAGTTCTCGGCTCAAAAGTGATCTTATCGTTATTTACGGCGATGGTCTGCTTTTTATAGGGCGACGCGATCAGGTAAATGGTATTGTCTTCTTTTGGGAACTGGTCGGGCGACACATAATAAAGATTAAGCATGTAATGAGCCGAGTCAAATTTCTGTATTCCGCCTTCTACAGATTCGAAAGGTCGGTAAGAAAATGCGTTGGCACCAATTTCCTTGGCTTTTTTATAAACCATCCCGAATACTTTTACATCGTCATCAGAAAAGCCCTGTACTTCGAGTTGGCCGAGATATTCCGCATTCACAGATTCCGGATTTATTTTATACAGAAATTTATCCGCGTTGGAATGCGTCTTCTCCACTTTGTTGAGAATTACATTTTGAGCCATGAAAAAATGACCCACCAAAATCATATATAAAACGAATGTTTTTCTCATTTCTGTAAAGTTTCAATACAATCTTGCAGGGAATTCTCCCAGTGTTTCAACGCAATCCTGTAGGTTTTTTCAATTTTATTCAAAGACATTGTGCTACGTTTCGGGCGTTTCGCCGGAGTGGGAAACTCTTCCGTGGTTATGGCATTGAGTTTAATGTTCGAACCTGAAAATTCTGCAATCTTCTGGGCGAATTCAAACCATGTTGTTTCGGGATAATTCGAAAAATGGAAAATCCCGTAGGTTTTCGGTTCGGTTTCAATGATTTTCAGGATGGTTTCTGCCAAATCATTAGCGTTGGTTGGCTGGCCAAACTGGTCGGAAACGATTCCCATTTCGTCTTTCTGAGAAAAAAGATTCAACATCGTTTTCACAAAATTTTTGTTGAATTCTGAATACAGCCACGAGGTGCGGATTACAATTGTTTTAGGGTTAAGGTCCGTCGCCAGTTCTTCTCCTTTCAGTTTTGATGCACCGTAAACTCCCTGAGGATTGGTAAAACTGTCTTCAGAATAAGAGATATTGGTTTCGCCATCAAAAACATAATCCGTAGAAACATGAATCAAGACACAATTATATTCTTCACAAGTCTCCGCAAGATTTGCTACGCCTTCTGCATTTACAGCAAAGGCTTTTTCCGGTTCTTTCTCTGCCAAATCTACTGCGGTATATGCCGATGCATTAATGCAGAAATGAGGTTTAAAATCGTAAAAAACATCAGAAACACTGTCCCGATCGGTAATATTGAGGGTTTGAGAATCTGTAAAGTTAAATTCGTATTGGTTTTCGAAATCGGGAGCAATTTTCCGGATACAGTTTCCTAGCTGGCCGTTACCTCCTACGATTAATATTCTTTTTGTCATTTGACGGCGGATTTATTCAGTTTTCTAAAATAAGAGACTCTGCTCTGGAAATCTTTCTCTTCTAAATTCACCAAAAATTTACGGAAAAGGTCTTTTGTTTCCTCCGGTTGTGACTCGGAACGGCGGGTTTTCATATTAAAATAGATTACCGTAAGCCAAAGAATACTGTGGATGGTCTTTCCATCTTCGCTTTTCATTAAGATTTCAACTTTCGAAAGGCGGTCTCCCAGTTCTATTGTTTTACTAGAAATCTGCACTTTGGCGTTGTAACGAACTTCTTTAAGGTAGGCAATCTCGTTCTGCACCGTAATCCATGTGCAGCCTGTCTGCCGGGTATAGCCTTCGTAGGTAAATCCGTAACCGCTTTCTACATGATCTTCTCTGGCGTTGAGCATGTATTCGAGGTATTTTACATTATTGAGGTGACCAATCGGATCGCAGTCGCTGAACCGGACTTTCTCTACCGATGAAATTTCTTTTTCCATTTTACAAAATTAAAAAAACCATCCTGAATTCTCGGGATGGTTTAGGTTTTAGAAAGGGTTTATTAAAGACCTAATTCTTTTTTCACTAACGGAGTTGCGTCCGGACCACCTTTGTAGATTAAAGCTGTAGAATCGATGATGAAATCGAAACCGTTCGCTTTTGCTACTTTCGCTACTGCATTGTTCAGTTTGTCGATGATAGGTTTTACCGCTGCATCTCTTCTTTGAGCCAAATCGTTTTGTGCAGTTTGCTGAAGCTGCTGAAGGTTTTGCTGTTTTTTCTGCAATTCTCCTTCTTTAGCGGTTCTTTGCGCTTCGGTCATCTTAGCACCATCAGCCTGGTATTGCTGTACTTCCTTTTGGAAAGCTTCTGCCTGTTTCTGCAGTTCATCACCTTTAGTTTTGCTGAAAGTATCTAAATCTGTGGTCATTTTCTTAGTTTCGGGCATTGCTGCCAATACAGCTTCGTAATCCATAGATGCAACTTTCTGAGCGTTGACTGCTCCTGCTGTTATCAACATCATTACTGCTGCAAATAATACACTTAATTTTTTCATAATTGGGGTTGAATAATTTATTGTTGTTTAATTTTATTTACTTCTTCGGGACTGAGGGCCAGAATTTGAATCATTGTTATTCTGCATCAGTCTTAATTTCTCTTTTTTGGCATCTTCTTCAGAAATTCCTCGTCTTGGTGGGGCTGAATTATTTTTATTTCCTGAATTTTTCAATAACAAATCTAATACTTTATCCGTAAAATCGTACCGTTTTTCGAGGAAAATTACACTGATGTTATTGCTTTTATCAAGAACTATGCCCAAACTGTTTTTCTCTGATACAGTACGGATTGCGTTCCATATCTGATCCTGAAAAGGTTTGGTGAGGTTTGATCTTGCATTGTTAATTTCGCCCAGCGTACCGAAACGGTTATTGATCATGCTTTTAATTTTCTTATCAAGATCATCAACTTCTTTTTGGCGCTGTTTCAGCTGCTCACCTACCAAAAGTACTCTTTCGTTCTCCAGGAGCGATTTCTTTTTATCAAAATCAGACTGCAGTGTTTGTATTTCGGTCTGCCAGCTTGCGATCTGCTCATTCAGCCTCTCCTGTGCTTCTTTGTACTGAGGCAATTTGCTGAGGATATAATCGGTATCAACAACACCAATTTTCTGTGCATTTAAAGCACCCGAAAAAATGAAGAACAGTAAGGCAAATAATTTGATGTGTTTCATTTCAATTGTCTTTATAATGATTGATTCATCAGGAAGTGTGTTTTCCATCCTGCAGGTTCTGTACCCATAAGCGTCTTATCGAAACCATAAGCAAAATCAAATCCGATAAGGCCAAATGCACCCATGTATACCCTTACTCCTACTCCGGCAGAACGTTTCAGCTGGAAAGGGTTATAAGTTCCGAACGAGTTCCAGGCATTACCACCTTCAAGGAAACTCAGCGCATAAATTTTTGCAGTTTGGTTCATTGAAATCGGATATCTGAGTTCGAGCGCAAATCTGTTGTAAACTGTTGCTCCTCCGTAAGGTGTTACATCTTCCAATGTTCCGCCTGTAGAAGAGGCATTTTCATAACCACGTAAGGGCACAAGTTCGCGGCCATCATACCTTCCTCCGAACAAACCAGTTCCACCAACATAGAATCTTTCGAATGGCGGCGCACCCAGTTCTTTGTTATAACCATTCAAGAAGCCCATTTCTGCAGTGCTTCTAAGAACGAGTTTTCCGACTACGGTATTGTAAACATCGGCTTTCATTTTTACTTTATAGAATTCGAGCCATTTGTATTTTTCTACATTACTCATGGCAGCATAATTCTTATCGCTGAAGAGCGAGTAAGGCGGCGTAAACTTAACCGATGCCTCCAAGTTGGAACCCTGAGTTGGGAAAATCGGATCTAATCCTGCAGACATTCTGCTTAAGCCAACATTAAAACTGAAGTTTTTGGCAGAACCATTATACTCAGTTTCGTTACCAAACTGGAACGGATAATTGCTGAAATCGTAGCTCTGGTACTGGATTCCGGTATAAAGTGAGAAATAATCATCCGGCCATCTCAGGAGTCTGTTTAATCCAGCACTTGCAGAGAAAATATTGAGTTTCTGGGTATCCCCAAACTGATCCGAATATCTCACCAAAGACTGGTTTACGCTCACAGAAAGTGCCGTAGGTCGTGTTCCGAAAAGCCATGGCTCTGTGAAAGAAATTCCGTAATTCTGGAAGTACTGCCCCGCTTGTGCCTGGATCGAAAGTGTTTGTCCGTCACCCTGAGGAACAGGTTTGAAATCTTTAAATTTCAGGAAATTTCTCAAAGAGAAGTTATTGAACGTAAGTCCTAAAGTCCCTATGAACGAGCCACCACCGTAACCGGCCTGCAGCTGAACCTGAGACGAACCTTTTTCAACAAGCGTCCAGTGAATATCTACGGTATTATCCTGTTGATTCGGAACAATGTTTTGGCCAACCTGCTGCGGATCAAAGAATGTCATCCCTGCTAAATCGAAATAAGTTCTTTTAATATCGCTTTTAGCAAATAAACTTCCCGGTTTTGTTCTTAATGAACGCAGGATTACGTGGTCATGCGTTGTGGTATTACCACTCCAGGTTACGCGGTTCCAGGTTGCTTTTTCACCTTCGTTGATCCGGATTTCCAAATTGATGGAGTCGCCTGCCACCGATTTCTCGATGGGCGTAACGTTAGAGAAAAGGTAACCGTTGTTCATATAAATCGACTTGATGTCGGAATCATCTTCTTTTCCGCCATCTTCGCCCACTTTTTTGTTGAAACCCACAGCGTCGTAGATGTCGCCGGTTTTATATCCTAAAACCTTCTGTAGATAATCGGTTGAAAATGCGGTATTCCCAAGGAAATTGATGTCGCCGATATAGTATTTTTTTCCTTCGCTCAGTTTTACGTTGATTTCGAAATCGTTTTTAGGATTTCTCCATACGGAATCTGAGACAATTTTTGCATCGCGGAAACCAAGGGAGCGGTAATAATTGATCAGGTTGTCTTTATCTGCCTCGTATTTTTCTTCAATGAATTTTGATGGCTTTAAAATTCCCTGAATACCGAATCTTTTCTGCTTGGTGTCTTTGAAACCTTTTTTACGCAGCTTATTGTCGGATACATTTTCGTTTCCTTCAAATTCGATGTGGCTTATTTTCACTTTTTTACCGCGTTCAACATTAATCGTCCAGTCCACCAATTCGGGATCCTGTGCGTTTACTTTGTCTTCGATGGTTACTCTGGCGTCTGCATAGCCTTTTTTAATATATTCTTTAGGAATATTTGTTTTGAGGTTCGAAACTAAATTCTGGGTGATTTTGGTTCCGGGTTTCAGGTTATTGTCTTTTGCGAGTTTTTCACTTTTCGATTTACCGATTCCTTTTCCTGTAAATTTCACTTCTCCCAAATCCTTAAGATCCTGAAGGTTGAAACGGAGGACAATCTGGTCACCGTCAATACTTTGAATATAAACCTCAACTTCTGAGAAAGATTGGGTTTCCCAAAGTTTTTTGATGGCATTACTGATTTTCTGCCCCGGAATTTCCACACTTTCGTTCTTGTTAAGACCGGTAAATCTTAAAATCTGTGCGGGGGTATATTTTTTTACGCCATCTACCACAATGTCTTTTAGGATGTAGGTTCCTGTTTCGTTCTGTGCGTACACCGGGTTATTGTCCTGCGGCGTCTGCTCGGGAGTTATCTGACCATAGAAATGCGCCGAAGCCACAAACATGATGATGGGTAAGAATTTAAACTTCATTTTTTATCTTGCTAACTTTTCTTTTATATATTTTCGTTGAGCTGTTCGCTTGTTTTTCCGAATCTTCTCTCTTTGTTCTGATAATTGTAAATGCATTTAAAGAAATCTTCTTTCCCGAAATCCGGCCACAGAATATCCAGAAACTGCAGCTCAGCATAGGCAATTTGCCAAAGCAGAAAATTACTTATCCTTACCTCGCCGCTGGTTCTGATTAATAAATCTACAGGTGGGAAATCTTTGGTATATAAGTGATCCTCAAATACTTTCTCGTTTATTTCTTCTTCTGCAAGTTCACCGTTTTTTACTTTACTGCTGATTTTTTTTACCGCATTAAGGATTTCGTGCTGTGAGCCGTAGCTTAAAGCCAGGATCAAATTTCCTTTTTTATTATCCTTCGTAATTTCAACCAAATGCTGCATATGTTGTCGCACATTTGCCGGCAGTTTTTCGATATCGCCGATGATATGCATCCGCAGACCTTTACTGAAAATTTCTTCGGCTTCTAAAATAATTGTTTCAGAAATCAAACTCATCAGGGTATCGACCTCATCCTCCGGACGGTTCCAGTTTTCTGATGAAAAAGTATAAAGGGTAAGGTAAGGAATATGAATTTCGTTGCAGGCGTTTACTGCTTCCCGCACGGCTTTAATGGCATGTTTATGACCAAAAGTTCTCTTTTCTCCACGGGATTTTGCCCATCTCCCATTACCATCCATAATAATGGCGACATGCTGGGGAAGCTGATCCTGATTTATTTTATCTTTAAACGACTGCATTATTTTACTCTCCACAATAACAAGGGGGTCTGCCAAACGAATAGGTAAGTCCTACAGATATGGTATTTACCCAGTCTTTTGAATTGATATTTCCAATTTCACGGTTCTTCAGAAATTCTGCCGCTCTTTCTTCGGCTATCTGAAGATAAGGACTTTCTTGCAACAGGGATTTTGTAGATCCTGGCGCCAGAATATCTTTATTATAGGTAACCCTCAGGTCTTTATCATCAACCACACTATAGTCGATTGAATCTGAGAACGTTGGCCTGAACATGAACTCTCCGAAAAGCGCCCAGTTATAATTAAACTTATATTTCAGTCCTACGCCGAACGGGATTGCCATGGTGAGGCTATTACCGGATTGGTAGGTAGGATGGGTTTCGAAATCTGTACTGCTGGTAGGTGCTATTGCATTTCCGCCTGCATCACGTCTGAAATCATTTACAAGAGAAACCCTGGTAGAATTCGCTAGCATTCCCCCGATTCCGCCGAAGATGTAAGGACTCGCAAGGCTTTTCTGCTCGTCGTTTACCGGGAAAAAATTATACTCAAAGATCAAATCTGCTTCCATAATGGAGTTGGTGCCCCACAGCTTTCTGTTTCTTCGATACTGCTCTTTGGCTACGGAGTCTATAAACTGAATATGGCTGTACCCAATATTTAATCTTACGGTTTGGTAAGGGTTAAAATTCATGCGGTACAAAATTCCTCCATAAAACGGGATTCCATAATCAGCAATATTGCTGAGTACAGGTTTCTGCAGTATATAATTGGTTTTACCAATATCTCCAACCAAGTTACTCATACCTAACTGCACCCCTATTTCGTGTCGTTGCCCTTTATAGAACCCCACCATTAATATAATCGCAAAAAAGGAATAAATCAGTTTGTTGTGCATGAATAGCCGGTCATCAATTTTCATAAATAATTTTGCAAATATAAAACAATTTTACATTAAGGAAATTCTTAATTTTTAGTTAAATAACCTCAAAAAAGCATAATTTATAGGAGTAAAACGACAATTAAAACGTTTTATGATTTCTTTACCTTAATTCTCACTACTGCAGAGATTGAGGGGCTAACTTCTACCGAACAGTTTTCTCAGTTTATTTCTTACTTTAATGAGCGTAGGTTCCTGATAGTTTTTGTCTTCATCGAAGTAACCATAACCATAACCGTAGCCATATCCGTAACCATATCCATAACCCTGCTGGTGCTGGTAATCATTATAAACCAATCCTAAATTCTGCACTTCCTGATTCTGGTATTTTTCGGTAATCATCTTAAGCATATACTTTTCGGTATACTCGTGCCGCACAACATAAATGCTGGCGTCAGCGTATTTCATCAGTTCAAAAGGGTCTGCAACTAAGCCAACTGGCGGCGAATCGATGACGATATAATCATAAATTTCTTTCAGATCCTGAATGAATTCTACATTACGTTCACTCATCAGTAACTCTGACGGATTCGGCGGAATAGGTCCTGAAGTTGCTACATGAAGGTTGGGTATTTTTGTTTGGTTGATGATTTTATCCATTTCTACCTCACCGGTAAGATAGTTTGAGATGCCGTATTTGTTATCGATTTTAAAATCACCGAAAATCTTCGGCTTTCTTAAATCCATCCCCAAAAGAATGGTTTTCTTCCCGCTCAAACCTAAAACAGAGGCAATGTTGATCGAAATATAGGTTTTGCCCTCGCCTCCTACCGAAGAAGTAAGCAAAATAACCTTTGATTTATTGTCTTCCTTGTGCAAAAACCTAAGGTTCGCCCTTATTCCCCGGAATGCTTCAGATATTGATGAACGCGGCTGCTCCAGCACCGTAAGATTATTATCGTGGGTATTTTTACCGATAACTCCCAGAAGCGGAATTCGGGTTGCCTGCAGCAATTCCTTAATGTTTCTTACTCTGTTATCCAGCGCTTCAGAAATGCCAATAATCAGTAAAGGCAACAGAAGCAGGCCTCCAATGATGGAATATTTTGTTCTTTGCACGTCGGGAGCAATGGGACCCTGCCCAAGATTTTTTGCAGGATCGATTACGGTGATGTCCGATTTATTGGTAGCAACCCTAATCTGTGTTTCGTTCTGTTTAGCAAGCAAAGTGTTATAGGTCGCTTCGATCATGTTATAACCGCGCTCTGCATCAAGATATTTTCTTTCTTTTTCGGGATACGCTACTAAGTCTACACTTTCGTCCGCGATTTGGCGGTCTATCTTAGCCATCTCGTTAAGATAGGTGTTATAATAGTTTCTTATAGAACCAGTAGAATTTCCTCTTGCTTCATTTATCAGCCTATTGATTTCGCGCATAGGCTCAGAGTTTGGCGTATAAATCAGGGCAAGCTCCCGCCTTTTTAAATATAAAGCCTTCAGTTCGGAGACGGTGGCACTGAAGATCCCGTCTTCAATTCCGGCGGCATTCATGCTGATCATACGGTCCAGATTCTGTGAAGCAAGCGTATTCCGGATATTATTTAAGGAATTAATCCGTGTGAGCAATTCGGCTTTTTTGCTTTCAAGATCTTTAATCCGTTCAAGCGCTTTCTCATCGCGGTCTTTAATATCGTATAAACCTTCGCTTACCTTCATATGATTCAGCACCTGCGCACTGGAATCTAACTTTTTACGGATTTTCGAGAGATTATCAAAAAGGTAACTTTCGGTATTTTTATCTACCGTATTTCTGTCGATGAGTCTTTTTTTCTGAAGTTCATCTACAGAAGTATTCAGGAAATTTACTGTACCATTAAGGTTGTAGCCGCTTTTGGAAATAATCATGATGGTATTGATTTCCTTATCGAAATCTACCCCGATGGTTGAAACCAGGTCATTAACCGTTTGATTGACTGTAGAGAGCGTAAGCAGAATGTTGTCGAGCTTAATTGGTGTGGGCTGCGGATTTTTAACAAGTTTGAATTTCAGATTGGGTGAAACATACCATTCATTTAGAGAAATAACTTTATTTGCCGGCCTTGGGTAAGGTGACACGGTGTTGAAACTTTCCGTAACATACGAATAAAGCGAAGTAGATTCGCCTTCTTCGGGTAAAATTACCTCATATCGGTCGCCACCTTTCGGTATCAGCGTTATGGTATAATTCACCTGCTGGTTATGGTTTTTATCAACTTCCAGAAAAACCGGCGAATCATATTTATCAAGATAAGTCTGCTTTATTAATCCTTTGGTGGAATAATTAATGAAAAGATCGAGTTGCTTTACCAGATATTCGTTGTGGGAACGGGAAAGAAGCATCTTTTTAAGATAAATCCCATCCTGGTTTCCGTTTTGTCCCCAAATAAAGTTAATCGACTGATTAGGAGTAAAATAACTGGCGGTATTATTTGAAATACTGAGTGACAGATTTGAAGCATAAATGCGCTGTGCGTAATATTTGCTGTACACCCAAGAAATGGCGTAACCCAAGGCTGCCATCAGTGCAAACCAATACCAGTTTCTTATTAATCTTCGGATAAAATGCTCTACATCGAAAAAGGCGAAAGAGCCAACTTTTTCGGTTTGTGAAGATGTAGATTTACCTGTGTTTTCTTTGCCGGGAATCATTAGAGTCGTGTTAAGATTAAGTAAATCGACAACGCTGTAGTTAGCACCGAAACTCCGGTAGTTAGCGTCTGAATAGGATCTTTACCTAAACCGTTAAGATTTTTGGATCGGGTGGTGAGGAAGATTTCGTCGCCGTTTTGTACCCAGTAATATGGAGAATTCATTACATCTTCTCGGGTAAGATCTATTCTTGCGATTTTGATTCCTTCGGGTAACTTTCTGTGGATCTTAATATTGGTGCGGTCCACAGTTCTGTTGAGCCCACCATTGATTGAAAGTGCTTCAGTTATGGTTAAGGTATTTTTATGTGCTTTTTTTTCGCCGCTGATTTCGATAGTTTCTACATCGCCTAAAATATAATAGGTGATTCCATCGGTATTTAGGCGGACTTCTGATTTCCCGTCAACAAAATTTTCGTTTACGCGGCTCTGGATTTCCTGGGTGATGTCTTCTATCGTTCGGCCTTCCGCTTTTACAAAACCAATTCCCATAATATTGATGTCTCCTTTAGAATCTACTTTTAAACCGTTAAAGTAAAAATTTGAGTTTCCGCCGTGGCCTGTACCTGCTCCCATGCCAATAGGTGAAGATCCTGAAACTGCATTTGAAGCCGCTGGTGGAGGGGCATTTAATGTTGAATAAAACTGTGCAGCATCACCTTTTGGGGTGGTAACAATGTTAAGGTTCAGCATATCGTTTTTGGTGACGCGGTAGACCGGAATATTATAGGGAACCAAACCTTCTTCATTGATGACCAGACTTTCGTTTGGCTGCATATAGCGCACATCTTTGGTCGAGATGCAGGATGAGAGCAAAAAGGTAAAAAGGAGAAAAAGACCGGCTTTAGGGGGTTTCATCATTTTCAAATGTAGTTTTTACAAAAATAACAATATTTATACAGGTTTTCTTAATAATAAGATAAGTTTCGGAAGATATGCGCCTATAAAGCCTAAGATTACAATAATAATCAGCAATACATTCACATTAATATGGCGGAAAAAATACGCCACACTCACAATAAAAAGATAATACATCAGGATATAAGTGGTAGATCTTCTGTGAGTTAATCCCAATTTCAGCAACGAATGGTGTATATGGTTTTTATCTGCTACCAAAGGCGATTTCCCATTGCATATTCTTATCATAAAAACATTTAAGGTATCAATAATTGGGAGAATAAGGATCGCCATAGCGATGGCCGGGGCCGACTGAAGATAATATCTTGGAATTTCCGGAAGCTTTTTGTCAATAAAAATATCAATAAAACAAATGGCGGTAAATGCCAGGAGAAAACCCAGAATCATTGAGCCGGTATCTCCCATGAAAATCTTATTGTTTCTGTAATTTGAAAGATTAAAGTATAAAAAACCGATTACAGAACCGATAATAACCCCCGAAAGCACAACCAAAGGATAATTGTATTCGCCAAGCCGGTAATAACTGATACCGAACATTGCGCTGCAGAGAATTGAATAACCCCCTGCAAGCCCATCTATTCCATCGATTAAATTGAAGGCATTTATCAGGACAATAAAAGTGAAAATACTCATTGCGACGCTGAAAAAATAATTCAGTTCATAGATTCCGAAAAGTCCGAAAAAGCTTCTGATCCGAACATCAGAACCTATCACCATCAGCGAGGTCACAACAATCTGCGCGAAGAGTTTTTTGTAAGCCCGCATCACCACAATATCGTCCATCACTCCGATATAGAGCAAGATAACCAACGAAGCAAACAGAAATTTGTACATTTCGAACAACTCAAAAGCGAAAATCGATGCACACACCGCAAGCGAGTAAAACATTGAGATCCCGCCAAGATTCGGGATTTTTCTCAGATGCGAACTTCGTGCACCCGGCTCATCCATTAAATTTTTCCGTCTCGAAATCTTTACCACCGTGGGAATGGTATAAAAAGTAAGGAGAAATGAACAAAGCATTCCCAATCCTAATTTTACATAGAATTGCGGTATTCCGAACTGAGCGAGTAAATCTTTTATTATATCCATCCGTTATTACCAAAGTGCGTTTTTATATCTTTCGGTTGTAAATCCGCCGCGATGCGCATTGCCGCTGCCAAAATAAAAAAACATCGCTACAAAATACATCATAAATCCCAAATAAAACATCTGCCTCCCGCTCCCTTTCACCGCGTACACTAAGTTACTCAGGCAAAACATCGTAACAAAAAACATATACGCACCCGGAAGCCGTACGGCAAAAATTTCATTAGACCTGAAGAAATAAAACAGCGCCATCCCAAACACTGCAAGATTCCGCATGTATTCGTACCACCAAACCTCCTCGCAACCTTTCTTATCGTACCTGATTAAAATTGCAATAAAAATAATCTTTACCAAGTCATTCAATCCTGTTTCTACCTCAGTGCCGTAGTAGCGGTCATCCATATAACCGGTGTAAGCTCCTGAAATATCCTGTGGCGCAATAGAGCCGAAGAAATCGCTCCCCAAACGATACAGTTCAAAGGGTGAAGACAGCAGCGCAATAACCAAAACCCAAAAAATACGGGTACTGTTCATCGGGATTTTTACAATCCAGTACGCAGGCAAAAATACAATTGCTGTTTTATGAAAGCCAAGGGCAATATAAATACAGAGAAGAAACATAAATAAATTCCGCTCCTTGATGAATTTAAAAGATGCCACGCACACCGCGATTCCCAATCCCTGACGCATTTGCCCGGAATCTTCGAAAAACATAATCGGCATAAAATAAAAAAGCATTGCGATCGTAGGAAATGCCACATTTTTGTAAATAGTCGTAAATTTCAGCGAAACCGCAATCACCGCCATAATTAAAGTGACGATGTAAAACGGAAGACCAAAATCGAAAACAAGTTTGTTGATAAGTACAAAAATCCATTCGATTTCTTCGGAATTTGGCCGGAAAAGCGCTTTATCCAACACATCTCCATAGGTTGTGTAGATTGCAAAGCCAGAAAAAAGCATTTTGTACACCGGGTAATCGGCGCCTACATTGATCCGGAAACCTATTGCAATAATGATAAGAATTGCAGTAACCCACACAAAAATGCTCTGTTTTTTCTCTAACCTGAATATTTCCCAGTAACTCGCAAAAGCAAGAAAAAGGAAAATCAGGATAAAAACAGGATGGAGTATGGGCATAAAGGACTTGTGTTTTATACCAATTTCTGCAGCAGTTTCTCCTGCCCCATGAAATACAGCAAATAATAAATTTTTTTCTTCAGAGGCAAATATAGCAGATAATTTCTTCCAAACCGCTGATACGAAAAGATTTCGAAGGTTGAAATGTTATTTTTTTGAATGAAAATCTTCAGTTCCTGAGACATTTTCCGATAAGTTTCTCCGTCTTTAACAAAAGCAAGATAGGCGAGATAAGTATAAATTCCTTCAAGAATTTTAAAGTTCTTAAGCTCCTTTTCATGTTGAGAATACTGCGAATTTGCAAAAGCTGCTGCCACATCGTCAACCGCCCGAAGAATGTCAAGCCCTTTTTCACTATGGGTTTTGGTAATGGAATCTTTGCGCTCAAGATATTGATAATGATAATTCTGTGTTTGCGCGATCACCTTACAATTGAGTAAAAGCTGCGGAATGAGCTGAATATCTTCGAAATGAATATTTTTCTTAAATCTTTTATCAGCAAATAATTCTTTCCGAAAGATTTTATTGCAGGCAAAATAAGATAAGTCTGCAAACACTGAAAAATGATTTTCCAGCACCATCATTTCGGGCATATTTGGAATTTGGGTAAGTTTCTGTTTTACAGTTCCGGCTTCATCTACTTTCTGCAGATTACAGATTACCATTTCGGCGCTGTGTTTTTTTGCAAGATGATACATTTCTTCGAACATCTTTGCCGAAACCTCATCATCACTGTCAACAAAACCGATAAACTCCCCTTTCGCACGATCGAGACCAAAATTTCGGGCATCGCTTAATCCGCCGTTTTCTTTAATGAAAGATTTAATTTTTGAAGGAAATTTTTCATTAAACTCATCAATAATCTGTTGTGAACCATCCTTACTTCCGTCATTAACTACTAAAATTTCAATTTCCTGTAAAGTCTGATTAACCAAAGAATTCAAACATTTTCTAAGGTATTTTTCAACGTTATAAACAGGAACAATGACTGAAACTTTAATCATACAACTCTTCTATTTTCTCAGGTGATACAGGTGATAATCCTGACCAATAGGCCTGATGCTGTAAATCCAGCGCAAAATTGCCGGGGCGTTCCGGTGAATTTCTGCAATTGGATAACTTTTTACAAACTGATAATGAGAGTCAAAATAAATATGGTCTGAAGCCGTCATTTTATAATAACTTTTTTCCTCGCCAGGTTTATAAATGATGGTCACAATATAATCTGGACCAAACCCTTTAACTGAATTCATCCACCAGTGATTTTCGTCCTTCTGTATCTGAGCGGTAATTTTTTCATTGACCAAACCTACCTCATCGTACGTATAGAGATCGGTATAAAATGGAATTTTTCCGGCAGGTTCCAGAAGAATCGATTGGTCTATACCAGGGTTTTCGGTTTGAATATCCCTGGCAATCTGCATCCGCTGGGTTTCTTCCATATAGCCAATGGCCCAGGACTGAAGCATCTGGAAACCATAAAGACCAAAACAGAACACAAAAACCAAAGTCATTAAAACTTTTCTCTTAACGGAAACATACAAAAGCAGATAATATAATACAACAACAAACAGAAAAACCCTTGGCAACCAATAATACCAGTCGAAATACGCGCGCATAAAAGCAAAAACCGTTATTTTCAGTATTGCAAACGAAAGCATCGCAAGCAAAATAACTTTGATGGAAAACTGGGTTTGGGTTTTATCTTTAATAATCTGTTTCACAGCGTAAGCAAGTGCGGCCAGAAAACCCATAAAGATTAAAAACGTAAATAGAGAATATTTTTTGATCAGCCCGCCGTAATACGCCCATTGGTAAAGCAAAAATTCTAAACTGTTATTTTGGGTTAAATTTTTATAGGCAATTTTTTTAGCACTAATGGTGTGATTAACAAACTCTCCGAAATAAATAACGTTGAAAGAAACCACACTCACAACACCAATAATACCACCTAAAATAAAAACCAGGTTAAGCTTTTTTCTAATGATTACATCTGCGATGAAAAAGACGCCGAGAAAAATCACGGTATCAATTCTCGTCCAGAGCAGCAACACCGGAAAAATAAGATATGCCCAGTTTTTACCTTTCCGAATTCCAAAATAAATAAGGCCGCTGTAGAGAAAAAACAGGATGGCGTATTCCATACCAAGACACGAAGCCGTGAGTGCCGGCGGAACAATATTTAGAAGAATTACGAATAGCCCACGGTTTATAACATCCTTACGGAACAGCACTTTCCCAAACCAAAAAGAACCGATTCCAAAAAGAATACAGTTGAAAATGAGTAGCGGATAGATAAAATAATCACCGAAATTCAACTGAAAAAAAGCAGACACCAAAACATAAAGATGCGTGGTGGACGCCGAAAGCCTTTCTTCTCCGTTAAATCCTACAACTCCGTAATTCAGCAGGTTTTTTGCGACCCGCCAGGTAATAAACGAATCCTCCTGAATGTGCTTTGTAAAAAATACAGGTATTTTGATGAGCACCGTGAGCAGGACCAGCAAAAAAGGATTGGAGAAAATTCGGGGTAAAGATTTACTCATAATCGTAATTAAGGTGATAACGGTTGTAGCGCGCATACATTTGGGTAATGTACGGGTTGTGTTTTTCCTCGATAAACCAAAAAATATGAAGCCGCTTATATCCCTGGGATTTCAGAAACTCCACCAGTTTAGGAGATTTTTCTGCCCAAAGCTCGATGACAAAAAGTGGTTTATGGGTTTTTACAAACTCATGCATACCTTCCAGAACCTGTTCTTCGTAACCCTCAACATCCACTTTTACAATACAGAAGTCGCTGATATTAAAATCTTTATAAAGATCATCAAACCGAAGAATCTGCACGGCATCTTTGCGGTCGCCGTTTTTTTCGCTTACTGAAGCTTCGCCAAGTTCAAGACGGTTAAAATAAATTGTGCGGTTCTCGGCTTTATTACCCAATCCCGCATTGAAAATGTGCACATTATCGTTTGTAGTATTCACTTTCAAATTATTTTCCAGCGCCTGAAAATTGGTTTTCAAAGGCTCGAAAGAAATCACCTGCCATCCCTGTTTTGCCATTAATGTACTGAACCGGCCGATATGTGCGCCTACATCGATAAAAGTTCCTTTTTCACCATTCAGGAATTCCGTAAGAAATTGGGTAAGATCGGGTTCATAACTTTCGAGTGTGGCCCAAAAATCAATCGTGTCGGGGCGCGTTTCTAAAGTTACATTCTGGTATTTGAACTGAGCTTTCGGAAATTTGATGAAAACAGGAAGATTCAGATTCTTGGAAATATAATGATTATAAAAAGCCGCCAGAAAACGTCTGCGGCTTCTGCGGTCGCCCACAAACTGGTTTTTGATGCTTTTTACCGTTTTTTTTAAGTGTTCTCTTCTAGTCATATAATTTTTTGTTACCTGAATCGCATTTTTAGAATTTCAAAAAACATCAGTTTTTCAGGAAACGGCTGTTTAATTGTCCGCGTTTTGCCTCCTCGTATTCCAGGCGCGAACAGGGAATAAGATTTTCGGGCTTCTCATCATCACCAAAATACCATAAGCCGGAAAAACTATCGCGCTGAAAAGCATACTGATCATCATCAATCATTACCCAAAACGTTTCGTATTGCCTTTCTTTCGGGTGCGAATGCTGAATATTGATCCCTTCAATCAAATGCCAGATCATCTGTGCTAAAAGCTGATGATTTATAAAAGTTTCGGATTGGGCGTTGAAGTTGAAAATTCCTACCGATTTCAGATTTTCGCTTAACCCGATTTCTTTCATATAGGCACAAATCTCGCGTCTGTTCAATCCGTTCACCTGAGGATTTACCGAGAACCCATCGCCCATACTTTCCACCGCATCGCAGTTTACGGTCACCAGATCGGCGCGCCGGAAAAAAGGTTCGGTTTTTTCGGTTGAATTCATCATTTCAGCGAGGCGAACCACATCAAACTCAACTTCTTTCATCAGCTTTACCGAATCGGTTTCGTTAAGATGCTTCTGATAACCGAGATGATGATAATTTTTAATCGTGAAATTTTTTGAACTCAAAATTCTGGCAAGAAAATTCTTCTCCGTGATTTCTTCGCCTTCATTTGAGAGCGAAATAATATTCGAAATCTGTGTATAATTAAGGTTTATCTGATGAAAATTAAGGGCAGAAAAAAGTGAAAATGCCAAATCGTTGCTGCCGCCAATAATCACCGGAATTGCATTTTTGTAATGACACATTGAAAGCAGTTCCTGAAGAATATAATGCGTGTCCTGGTAGGTGCGGCCCGAAATTAAATCGCCCAAATCACAAACCGGAATTTCGAAATCGAGTTTCGAAAGTCGGTAAAGTTCCCGTCTCACCGTTTTGAAATCGAGAATTTCGGCTTCCCCATTTTTAATCCCGCGGTAATCTGAACAGAAAATGAGGACTATTCCGTTTTCCTGAATTTCCTGAGAAACGGCATGGCCAAGTTGCCATTTTTCGGTATTGATTTTTCTTGGCGGAATAATGATGTCTTCAATGTTCATTTGGAAAATATAGGTTTTAGGCTCAACAAAAGTAACAAAAAAAGCACAACCTCGGGATTGTGCTTTTGGTTATTCATAATTCGGTTAATTTTTTATCATTTTCTTACTGATTGCAGAACCGTCTTTCATGATAATTTTAATTACATAGATGCCATTCTGCATCTTTTGAGCAGATACTTTCTGGTCATTAATTTTTCCTTTCAGCATAAGCTTACCGCTGAAATCATAGATCTCAAAACTCACAGCGTCATCATTCTCAACATAAAATTCGTCTTTGAAAGGATTGGGATAAACCTTCAGCTCTTTGTACTGAGGCTGCGAAATAATGGTTTGATTATTTTGAGTATTGAGCGTCTGGCTGTTTCGCTCCACCGGAGCTCCCAGAAGTCTTTTTTCATCTTTCGCGCATCTCACGCTCATCCCAGCCTGAGGGTAAACTCCGGTACCGGACTGCATTTTGTTACCTTCAAACTGCATCGCCAGAGCGAAGCCTGTATTCATATCTGCCATTGCGGCAGTCCAAACGCCGGTTCTTTCCATTGTCACCGTATTACCACCCAATTCACCTCTTATCCCGTCTTTCGGGAAGTTCCCGATGAAGAATGATGGGTTTTCGAATTTCCAGCCACTGCCTCCATCCGGAGTTCCTTTATAGAAATTTGCAATATCGTGCCACTGATCCTGGATTACCCCCGGTTTGCCATAAGCATCAACATTATAACTGTTATACCAGGGCGAATTACCTTTGGATCCTGTATAAAGATGAGTAAAAGATACGTCGGGAACACGCCATCCCTCCGGGCAGGGGTCGAAAGGCGATTTCTTGTCGGCATGTCCCCAGCGGTCCTCGGCTTTCCCACGATCATTCGAAACCCAGTCTTTTACTTTATTCAAATCATTTGCATAATGGTTTCCACCGTTGTATATCTCGCCACTTCCTTTGTGATAAAGAAATTTGAAAGGATTCTGTACAGAATATTTAATATTGTCTCTTACTTTATCTCCAATATTAGCGTTTGAAGAACCGTACACTTCGTAAGAATCTGTGTAATCGTACTGGTATTCCTTACCATTGAGTTCAGTATAATCAATGGGTTCGCCTTTTAGAGTTAAGTATGGCCAGAAGACTTGTAAACCTTTTACCTGAAGATACAAAGTCTCATTTCTCACCGTAGAAAAAGATGGGATAGGATCTTTTCTTCCCCACTGATAATGCAGCCCGTTTGCCATACCGGAATTGATGTCGCTACTTTCTGCACCCAGGTTTCTGTCCATAAAAACCGTCTTTAATGGCGGCATTTTGCTAACGGTAGGATTCACAAAATTATAATTTACAGGGATGGTAGATTCTGTAATGTACGTCACCGCATTTACCGTGGGATCTTCTTTGGTTGCCCAGATATGCCAACTCCAAAGCGCTGGATTATCTTTATTATTATTGTGAAGGGAGACTACCGCATTTCCGGTTTCAGATGGATTAAGTTTAAGGACGATCATCGATAAGCGCGCATCCTTAGGATGCAATTCAAGTTCAATATCCTGAATTAAAGCGGTATTGGTTGTCCACAGGATATTTGCAGTTAAATTGTCATAATCCGGCATTTCCTGATCCGATAGCACTTGGTTGTACACAGCGAACGCTTTGCTTACTGGAATTTTTAATTCTGCCTGATTTACCACAACGTAAGAGTTGGGATTATTTAAACCTTCAGTGAAAATTTCTTTTGGGTTTGTAAAATATTGTGTTGCAAAGTCACCAATTTTTGAAATGTTCGGATCTCTCATGCATTTTACCGGATTTCCTGATTTTGTAGGATTGGTTTCATTATTGAAAATCGCATGAAGTCCCACACTCGTGTTAGTCCTGAAAGGATCTGAAACCATTGAAAAAACCCGGGCACCATCGTACGCATAAGTTGCACTCCAGAGTGCGCCGTTTGCGCTTTCATCCTGAAAAGTAATTCCTACAGGAGCATTCGGTGCGGCAGCATTGGGGTAATAGACATAACCCCCGGAGACCGGCAGTATCCCTAAATTTCTTGCTCCGCCCTGTGCGTTGGTAAAATCCATTCCCAACCCTGGGTATACTTTAATACCCTGCAGATTCGGATTTGCAGAATCAGGAAAAAGCTGGCGGTTTGCTACTACGGCATCATCGTTATTCCAGTCCCGTTTTCCAAAAAAAGCCAAATTATTGTTCTGGGTTTCCCTGCCGTAATACGAGGGAACCCGCCATCCGTTGGGACAAGGATCCAATTCAGATTTCAGTTCGTAGGAACGGCTTTCTTTCTTCAACGCCGCGTTGGAGCTGTTGCCGTTGCTGTTTCCGCCTTTGGCGTTATCCGACCATAAATCCCAGGTTAGATAATTAGGACTTACACCTGGAACTTTGTATCTGCTACTCGAAAACCAGTTTCCGGTACCATCTGTATTTATAATATAGGTAATGGGATTGTTTACAGAATATTTAATATTTTTTTCAATTTCATTAAAAGGCCGTACCTGAACGGGAATGGTATTTACAGGATCGATCTGGCGATGTCTTAAAACCCCAACTTCGCCGGAGATTTCGTAGAAGTGGGCATCTTTGTACACCAACGGTGGAAACGGATCCTTTCGCCCCCACTCGTACATTAAACCCGAAGATTTCTGCCATTCATGATCAAGAAAACTTTTTGAAACCGCGCCCAGATTCCTGTCCATATATTCAACATTAATCAGGTTGCCATCGATATCGGTCTCGGTTCCCTGGGAGTAGGTTACTCCGTTCTCAGGATTATCGGTGACCCAAATGTGCCAGCTCCAATAAATGGTTCCGTCAACTTTAAAGGCTATTACTGCATTTCCCTTGCCTTTGCCTTTATTGATTCCGACTTTGATTTTCGAGTCTGCGGGAGTTGATTCCGGTAGAATATTTACTTCAGTAACGAGCCCCGGAACATCTTCCCAATAAACAGATGCAGACTGAATGCCCGCGGGAATAGGTGTAGCCGTACCATTGGTTTTTAAATATTCGTATTTCGCCCACATTTCATACGCTTTTTTCACGGGAATTTCAATGCCACCGTAATTTTTAGAATGGGCTAATTCTAAATCGTAAATATAACTGTTGGGAGCTTTTGCATAATTCGCTGTTTGCGCATATG
>JAHRWY010000015.1:0-7472 GCA_019104935.1 Kaistella sp. | reverse complement strand
GATTGGCAACGATTTGCTGAACGGAAAAACCCAGTCCCACAATAAATAGAGCCGCCAAAAAAAACCAAAAACTTGCGGCTGATGCTGCGGGGATAAAAAGAAAAGCTCCAATTGCGGAAAGAATTAGCCCGAATGCGAGTGTTTTCTTATAACCGTATTTTTGCAATATGTCACTCTTTAAAGAAATTATAAAGAAAACTAGTGATCCTACAAAATAAGCTACATAAAATGCCCATGCTACTAACTGCGACTGTACTTGTGAAAGAATAAACCACTTTTTGAAAACAGGAATAAGTATATCATTACTCGCAGCAACAAATCCCCAGAAGAAAAATACGATAATGAGTGAAATAAATTGAGACCACTTAGTCTGTTCTGTATGATGTTCCATATATTAAAAATTTCTTTAAAACAAATATAACTATTTATTTTCTCAAAATGAGTTTTCCAAAATCTTTTTTATTTGGGCATGTGCTGCGGTTTTCAGCTCGTTTGCCGAATGGTCCGGGCTCATAATATCGGCGAGATAAACTTTTACCTTACCGGGATATCCTTTGGAAGCATCAAAGGGAAACATTTCCTTCAGTCCCACAAACGTAAACACAAGGAGCGGAGACTGATGTTTGGAAGCTAAAGTAAACGCACCGTCTTTAAAACTGTCGAGAATGACGGAGGTATCATCGGGAACCCCGCCTTCAGGAAAAATCACGATACTGTCGCCTTCCTCCATTCTTTCAGCGCAGCGGCGGTATACATCTGCCCGGCTCTTGGCCGAACTGCGGTCTACCATGACACAGATTCTTTTATAAATAATGCCGAAAATCGGGATTTTCACCAGTTCTTTTTTGCCGACATAACACAGCGGATGATGAGGCATCAGAATGCAGGGCAACATTACATCCATAATCGAGGTATGATTCGAGATAAAGACGTACTGCATGTTTGGATCTATTTTTTTTTCAGTCAGTTTTTTAAGTTCATATCGGAATCCCATGCCGTAAAACATTCCGTAACACCAAAGCCTGATGAATTTGTATGCATATTTATAATGCTCTTTGCGGATTGAAAGAACCAGTACAGGAATTCCCAGGCTGATGGTGAGCACAGCGCCGAGCACAACCATCCAGCCGCGCCAGAGATAGTTTAGGATTTTCTTCATTGTTTAAATAGATTTTCACGCATTTATTTTCATTTCAGCCATCAAACATAAACTTTTCTACCCATTAAAAATGAAATTTTTCTTAACGGTGTAATTTAAAACTGAAACCAATAGAATTGCCGAAATTTTACTCAGCATTTCCTGGCTGAATACAAAGAATCCTACATCGAGGTGACTAATGAAGATGAAGCTGAAGAAAATCTGAAAAAATGTTAAACTTAAAATCGTTGACAGGAAAGATACGCCCATAAAATAGGCGAATTCCCTTCTTTTGGAGTGCTTACCGCGGACAAAAACAAACCAGATACTCAGGAAATAATTTGTAATAATTCCGCAGGCCGTGGAAAAAATATTACTCAGTGGGAAGTAAATTCCGTGATAATTATACTCGCCAGGAAAAACCAATGGAATATAAATACTGAAGACTTTAAAAGAACCAATCTCCATTATTGCGCTCAAACCTCCGGCAATAATGAAAAACAAAACCTGTTTCTGTTTCAGTAAAAGTTCTTTCATAAAAAAACGTATCTGCAAATTTATAACTATATGTTAAACAATAAGAAAACTTGTTAAAATATTTTTTTGTTCCATTTTTATGTTTAATTTTATTTTCTGAATGCGAATGATAATCTGATAAATATTTCATTTTCAAAAGCCCATTGGAATGCTTATTTTATCTGAATGCACCTATTTGATTGATATTTTACATCTTTTAAGCTAAAAAATAACCATTTCCATGAATCCCTCCAGACCCTACAGAAAATTCAATCCTCAACAGAAAAAAATAGAGGAATTAGAGCAGAAAAGCCCGCGTTTTAAAAGAATTTACTCAGAATATGAGTCAATGAGCGACGAGTTATGGAATCTGGAGAATACAGATGTTTCAAATATTCCTGACGATTTTCTGGATGCCATAAAGCTCCAGACCTCTTATCTGGAAGACGAAATCGGTGACTGGCTCCTTGACGAAAATAAAAATGTACAGTAAAATAAACCTGCAGAAAGGCAGGTTTTTCTATTTTGTTATCTTTGCAGAAATTTTCCCGGACCGGAATTCCTGCTATGCTGATTAATCTTACTCAAAACCAAAATTTCAAATTATTCAAAATCATTTCTGAAGTCGCAGAAAATAATCACCAGACGGTTTTTATTGTCGGCGGATATGTCCGCGATCTGCTGATGAAAAGGAAAGTGCCTACAGATATCGATTTCGTTACCGAAAGTAACGGGATGGATCTGGCGAAAGCAGTAGCCCAGGCAATCAACCCGAAATTAAAAGTTTCAGTCTTCAGAAATTACGGAACGGCAATGTTCAAACATGAAGGTTTGGATCTGGAATTCGTAGGGGCACGGAAAGAAAGTTATGCCGAAGATTCCCGGAAGCCTTCCGTAGAAACCGGCACGCTGGAAGAAGACCAAAAACGCCGCGATTTTACCATCAATGCGCTCGCCATATCTCTGAATAAAGCAAACTTCGGAGAATTGATTGATCCTTTCAACGGAATTTCTGATATTGAAAATAAAATCATCAGAACGCCTCTGGAGCCCAGCCAAACCTATTCGGATGATCCTTTGCGAATGATGCGCGCGATCCGGTTTGCCTCTACACTGGATTTTAAAATCGAAGAAAATTCACTTCAGGCCATAAAAAAAGAAGCCGAAAGAATCAAAATCGTTTCCATGGAAAGGATTATGGTCGAATTCAATAAAATAATGCTTTCGGAAAAACCTTCTGTTGGTTTAAAACTAATGGAAGAAACCGGTATTTTGCCTTTGGTGATGCCGGAACTTACTGCCTTACGCGGCATTGAAGAAGTGGAAGGGCAGACCCATAAAGACAATTTCTGGCACACCCTGGAAGTGGTCGACAATATTAGCAAAAACACCCAAAACCTTTGGTTGCGCTGGGCCGCCCTTCTTCACGACATCGGAAAAGCGCCGACCAAAAAATTTGTGGAAGGCATTGGCTGGACTTTTTATGGACATGAATTTCTGGGGTCTAAAATGGTTAAAAGTCTTTTCCACCGGCTGAAACTGCCTTTGGGAAGCGACATGAAGTATGTGCAGAAACTCGTGAAGCTTTCGTCGCGTCCTATTTCTTTAATCGATGACGGAACTTCAGATTCGGCGCTGCGGAGACTGCTTTTTGATTCCGGTGAGGATCTGGAAGATCTTTTCACGCTGTGCAAGGCCGATATTACCACTAAAAATTCTTCAAAACAGCAGAAGTTCAAGAAAAATTTTGAATATGTTGCCCAGAAAATTAAAGAAGTGGAGGAGAAAGATCAGGTCAGGAATTTTCAGCCGCCGATTTCCGGAGAGGAAATTATGGAACTTTTCAACCTGAAACCCGGAAGAGAAATCGGGATTTTGAAGGAAAAAGTAAAAGAAGCCATTCTGGAAGGTGAAATTGCCAACGATAAAGTTGAAGCCCGAAATTTCGTCATTAAAGAGGCGCAGATTTTAGGATTGAAACCTGCCTAAAAAAAAGCGGTGTCAAAGTAAAGACCTTGACACCGTTTTAAAAAAAAATTTAGTTTTTGTAGAAACCATTGGTCCCGATCCCGGTAGTAAGGGTTTTGAGTAAAGTTCCGGAAGTGTTATAAACTCTGGTAATACTGTTGGCTGAGAAAGAAGGATCTGCAATATATACTTTTCCGTCGATTACATTAAATCCATAAATGTTTCTGGTTTCAAAACCGAACATCGGAACTACGGTATTTCCGTTCATTGAATACAGCTTTTTCGCAGCTGTAACAAAATAGATTTTATTGTTTTCTATCGCAAGTTTTGCCGCATTGGTAATTCCGGGTAAAGCAATTTGTTCCACGGTTGCCGTTTTTGCCGCTATTTTGTAAAGGTAGGTCTGGTTGTTATCTGATGATAAAACATATACCGTGTTTTCGTCAGCAATCATGTCACGAATTGCGCCATTGTCGGTTAGCGTGATGGTTTTATCCACCTGGTTATTTGAAGGGTTTATTCTGGTGATGGTATGTCCGGTTGGTAATTCGTTGTAGTTGCTGTCATAGGTAATTCCATCGGTTTGTACATATACGAAGCCATCGGAAGCAACTACTTTTTCGGCATAACGGTCGAAATTAATGCTTTTCACAAAGCTGTTGCCGGCGTCGTAAATATTCAGTTTCATGACATCATAAAAGTTATTATTGGTCACGTAGGTGTAATTTCCTGTGAAAGCAATGTAACGGGGTTGCTCAAGATTGGCAGAAATCGTAGCGGTTTTTTTGAAAGTATATCGGTTTACGACTTCAATTTTGTTTGGAACATTCAGTACCAAAAACGCATTATCATTTTTAAAGCCGATGCTTTGGAATACATTTCCTAAGTTTTCATTATTGTTGTTTTTGCCGTAAATATTGTCTTCCTGAGCTGAAAGATCGTTCGGCAAAAACGTTACCGATGCAGTAGGGGTTGAGAAACCTCCTTCATTTGCAATTAGAATTCCGTTTTCATAAGCACCTTTCGGAACTTCCACGACAGGATCTTCATTTCGGCAGGAAATGTTGAACAATAACGTAAAGGCAAAAGCCGAAGCTAAAATTTTTGATAATTTCATTTTTTTTATATTTATTTAAAAGTTAATCAGTAACTGAATGCTGTAATTTCTTTTAGGCATCGGATAATATGCTGAAGTTTCATATACCTGATCCCAGAGATTGTTGATTTTAATTCCCAACTGCTGGTTTTTCAGAACACGGATATTTATTCCGGTATTCATTACAAAATAGGATGGGATGGCAGAAGATCTTTCTTCATCAGTGGTGGTGTAAGTGAGGCTTGTAAACATTGCCTGTGCATATAATTCGGCAGAACGGTAGCGGTAACTTGCATTTCCGAAAACTTTATGTTTTGGTACGTAGGTCATGAAATTCCCGGTTTCTTTATTGATCGAGTGGGTGAACACATATCCTACACTCATCTTTGCAGAATGTTGACCAAAGGTTTTCCTTAATTCAAGCTGAGATTCTAGACCAAAAGATTCTACTTCTGAAGTGTTGACCGGAACCCAGTATCCCAGGGAACCCGGAACCCATTGGATCATATTTTTTATTCGCAGATAATAGGGAGACAGGTTCAAGGAGAGATTTCTGTATTTGAAATTATTGCCGAGTTCAACCTGATATGCAATTTCCGATTTCAAATCAGGGTTTCCGCCCGGTTGCCAGTATAAATCATTAAAAGAAGGATATCTGAAGTTTTTAGATAAATTGAAAATTAATGAATACCAACGGTTTACGGCGTGGCGGCCAGATAATGAAAATAAAATGGGAGTTTCCAGATTTTCAACGATATCTTTCTTTATTCCCGCCTCGAAATAATATTTTTGGTGAGGACTCCATCGCAATAATGCGGCAAAAGCACCGGCATTTCGTACGACATCCGTAATTCCGGATTGATAACCTTTGCCTTTATTGAGCTGATAATCGGTAATGATATTCAGGGCAAAATCGTCATTAATGGAATAGTTGAAATCGTTTTTCAGCAAAGAAACTTCGCTTGTTCCGCCGCTGCTTTTAGGCTTTTCTATCGTACTGTAATACTGAAATTCATCTTCCAGATAAGCCAGTCGTAAAATATTCTGAATTTTTTTTGATTTAAAATTCCAGCTCAGCGTGCTTCGGAAGCTATCGGAAAGATATTTGGATCTGGAACCAAATTCTGTAGTGGGATAATGCTGTGAACCGCTAAAGTGCTGGGTCTGCCAGGCAAGGGTATTTCCCGAACCGATTTTATAAGCAACACCGAGATTGAAATTTTTATTTTGGTACTGTCCGTTGATGTTTTGATAATTTTTCTCCGGGACTTCGTAGTAATTCTTGGTTTCTGAATAATTGCCGCTAAATTTCACACTTAAGATTTCATCGCTATAAGATGATTTCAGAAAGGTGTTAACTGTCTCAAAAGAGCCATATTCCATAAAAAGAGACTGGCGGAAACCTTTGTTAAAAGTCAGTTCATTGTTTAGGTGAATTGTTCCGCCGATTGCCGCACTTCCGTAAATCACGCTTCCGCCACCAGATTTTATTTCTAACTGATCGTACCCGAGCAGATTCAGATTATTGATATCGCCCTGACCTAAAAAAGGGGAATTCACATTAATTCCATTCCAAATGAAAGCGGTTTGCTGTGCGGTCGTTCCCCGGAAAGAGGGCGAAGAAACCATTCCCCGGCCGTTTTCTTTAATATTAACGGGAGATTGAAAACGGAGAACCTCGGAAAGATTGGTGGTGTTTTTGAGTAAATCTTCTTCCTTGAGTCTTGATATTTTCTGAACTTTTCTGGAGTTATCCAATTGATTGTCAAATACAAAAACAGTATCTATGGCGTGCTCCTGTGCCAGTAAAAGCATAGGGCTGCAAAGCAGTATTGCTGAGAAAAGATATTTTTTATTCATATATCAGGCTTTTCCTCCGAAAGCGTTTTTGTTGTTAAACTTTAGGCAAGGTCTCCTGACTTTCACATTGTTTCACCTTCCCGTTTCCAGTGGTTTTGTATTGAAACAATTCTTTTTATGTGATTTACAGTTGCGGGGACAGTTCACGGATTTCACGTGATTCCCTTTTCCAAAAGCAGAGCAAAGGTACATTTTTAATCCTGTACCTACAAGAATGAGTAGATGGTGTTAGGATTTGGCCGATAAACTCTTGAGGTAATGATAGGTTTCGACCTGAGAGCGGATTTCTTTTGTGCCGGTTTTTACATAATCGTTGCGCAGTTTTTTATCCAGAATTCTGGCTTTTACGTTATCGCTGAGCTGAATATCGAGCATGTCTTTAATTTCTTTCTTTAAATTTTTCTGGGTGACTTTAGCCGCCGCTTCAATTCGGTAATCCAGGTTCCGCGTCATCCAGTCGGCCGAAGAAATGTAAATATCTTCGTTTCCTTTGCTGTAAAAATACATGACTCTGGCGTGTTCCAGATATTCATCCACAATGCTGATGGCCTGAATTTTTTTCTTAAACTGTTTCTGGTTCACAGCACAGTAAATCCCACGAACAATCAGCCTACAGATCACGCCGGCATTTGCTGCCTCGTAAATCTTCTGAATCAGGGCGCGGTCGCTTAAAGAATTCACTTTAATAATCATTTCTGCATGACGGTTTGCCTTTGCTTCTTCAATCTCTTTGTCGATATGCTGCATTATTTTTTCCCGCATGAACTGAGGACAGAGCAGTAGATTTTTACAGGATTTCAGGGCGGGCAGAATGTCTTCTTTAGGTTTTCTTAAAACATTGAAAACTTTGTTGATGTCGGCCATAATTCCGCGGTCCGAAGTCATCAAAAGATG
>JAHRWY010000283.1:0-16444 GCA_019104935.1 Kaistella sp. | reverse complement strand
TGAAAGCTGACTGGCCAATACTCCAGAAATTCCTGCCACCAAAATGACAGGAAACATCACCATAAGACTTACATCGGCAGTTTTGGGGTACCCCAGATAGAGATAAGAACCTGCCAGTGTTTGCGCTGTTAATCCTGCAATAATTACCGCCGTAAAAAGTGCAGTTTTAAAGTAATTAATGTGTGTTTTTGAAAGTTCTTCTACAGCGAATACAATTCCTCCAAGAGGCGTATTGAATGCAGCCGAAAGACCTGCAGCAGCACCGGTCATAATCATATTCTTTTTGGATATTTTTGGCCACCAGTCGGGCAGGTATTCATTGACTTTCCGGAATACAGAACCTGCAATTTGAATCGTTGGACCTTCACGCCCCACTGCGCCGCCACCGATGACCAACGCCACACTCGATAAAATTTTGAATACAATAATTTTCAGGCTTAAAAGATGACGGATTTTGGTATGTTCTTTTGGGTTTGCGAGTTCTACAGCAGCCATAACCTGAGGAATTCCGCTACCTTTTGAATATGGCGCAAATTCTTTTACGAGCCACCAGGACAGAACGAAACCAATGGGTGCGATAATGAATATCATCCAGGCATTCCAATCGAAAATAAAATTCATCAGTTTTTCTCCCCAGGTGAAAAGTTTTGCGTACATTACTGCTAAGAATCCGGTTATCAGTGATCCGATCCAAAACGGAACAGCCTGCAACAGATTATGTTTCAGTTTTTCATTTTGGAGGTTATCAAAAGATTTTTTAATACTGCGTCGCAGATAAACAAAGATTCGGAGCATTAAACAAATTTATCATTTTATATTCAATATGAAAATGACTCAATAGAATTAAAAAAAAGAATCCGGTAAAATAAATTACCGGATTCTTAAAAATATGTTTAGAAATCTTATGCTTCTTCAGCAGGAGTTTCTTCAACTTTCTTTGGAGCTGGGGCTGCTTTTGGAGCGGCCGGTGCTGGTGGAGCGTCAGATACGATATCGAATTCGTAAGTGTGCTCTACATTTCTGTGTAAACGGATTTGTGCAGCAAATTTACCTGTTCTCTTAATGGTGTTTCCAGGGATTTTGATGTATTTTTTGTCTACTTCAACACCTGCTTTAGCCAATTCTTCAGAAAGGTTTGCGTTGTTGATAGATCCGAAAAGTTTGTCACCTGCACCCACTTTTGTAGCGATGGTGATGTTTGTTTTCTTCAACTGCTCTACAACAGCGTTTGCTTTTGCAACCAACTGAGCTTCTTCTTCTTTTCTGGCTTCTAAAGTAGCTTCAAGATTTGCCTTGTTTTTTGGAGTTGCCAAAAGTGCTAAACCTTGTGGTAATAAGAAGTTTCTTGCGTAACCTGGTTTTACGTTTACCGTATCGAACTCAAGTCCTAAGTTCTCTACGTCTTTTTTTAGGATAATTTCCATTGTTGTTGTCCTTTTTTAGTAGAAGTTAGGCGTTTTTGTAAACAGCCAACAACTATTTTGGGTTTGTATTATTTTAATAAGTCGGCTACATAAGGCATTAAAGCAAGGTGTCTTGCTCTTTTGATTGCAGCAGAAACTTTTCTTTGGTATTTCAAAGAAGTTCCGGTGTATCTTCTTGGTAAAATTTTACCTTGTTCGTTTACGAACTGAAGAAGGAATTTTTCATCTTTATAATCAACATGCTTGATTCCGTATTTTTTGAATCTACAGTATTTTTTATCAGTTTTGGTGTTGATGTCTAGTGGAGTAAGGAATTTTACTTCAGATTCACCTCCAGCAGAGGCTTGTTTAGCCATATCGTCTATTGCCATTGTTGTAAATTTTTAGAGGGTTAAATTAAGCTTTTGCAGTTTTTACTTTGTTTCTTCTTGTTACCGCATATTCTACAGCGTGTTTGTCTAACTTAGTAGTCAAGAAACGGATTACTCGCTCATCACGTTTGAAAGCAAGTTCTAAATCTGCTACTACAGTTCCTTCGCCTTTAAATTCGATTAAAGTGTAAAAACCATTCTTTTTCAATTGGATTGGATAAGCCAATTTCTTAAGTCCCCAATTTTCTTTGGCAACGATTTCGCAATTGTGTGAAGTCAAAAGATCTTCGAATTTTTTTACTGCTTCCTCCACCTGTGCGTCAGATAGAACGGGAGTTAAAATGAAAACAGTTTCGTAATTGTTCATAATGTTAAATAAATTTGTTAATTATTTCGAGGTGCAAAAGTAATAATTATTTCCTAAAGTAGCAATAATTCAGATGAATAAATAAAAAAAGGTCTGCATTGCTGCAGACCTGAATTTAATGATAATGAAGTTTTCATCTATTTTTTAATCACTTTCACGGTTTGTGTTCCGTTTTCAGTACTGATTTTCATTAAGTAAACTCCTGGAGTCAGTTTACCAAGGTTGATTTGGTTCTTCACTGCATTAAGTGTGTGAGTAGAAACTAATTTACCAGCCTGGTCGTACACTGCAATTGAATTTACTTTAGAAGCTGCATCAACATTCACCACATCCACGATTGGGTTTGGATAAACTTTTGCCTGAGTTTTTGAAGCATCAGCAACAGCAAGACTTGGTCCTACAGCTATTGTGTAATCTTCAGCCTGACCAAACGAAGCTCCTAAGCATGGGTTAAGCGTATTTGTAGTGCCAAAAATTTTCTTAACTCTCATTCTGGTATTTCCTTCTAATGCGCCTGTTGGTACAATAATATCATGGGTTACCTGTTTACCGTCAGTTCCATTAGAATTAACCAATGTTTGGGTCACTTCATAAACTTCTCCCGGATCGTTCAATACACCGTTTTGGTTCCAGTCAACAAAAACTGCAAATCTGTTAGTGTAGTTTCCGTTCGTATTTCCTTGAAGCGTAATTGTATATGTGCTTCCTTTAGCTACGTTGCCCACCATATTTGTAAAGACTTCGTGAGCAGTAGCTCCCGCTGTCGCAGCAGCTGTGGTATTATTAATGCCTGCAAAATTTACCAAAGTAATAGGCTCAACAGTTGATGTAAAAGGAAGAGGTCCGCAATATGGTAAGAATGGATCTGATTTTGTTGTAAACGAGAATTCTGTTGTACATCCTGTCGCCGGTCCTACATTGTTTTTCGGGATAACTCTCCAATAGTATGTTGTAAGAGGAGCCAGTTGTGAACTAGGAACACTTGTAGAAGTTGTTGAGTAGTTTCCTAATAATGTAGTTGGGTTTGGAGTGGTTCCAAAATAAACGTCGTAGCTCGCAGCTGTACCTCCAGTTGTTGGCGCGTTCCAGGAAAGTGTTACAGGTCCGGCTACATTTGTAGCATTGTTTGCCGGTGCAACCAGCACTGAGCAGCCAGGGATTTCTGTTTGTGGAACATTGCTTACTACTTTAAAATCATCGATTGCAAATCCAAACTGATCCTGCGATGTACACTGTATCGCGATGTGTACAGGCTGTCCTGCGTAGGCACTCAGATCGTATGAGTACTCGTGCCATGCTGCGTCAGAGGGAGTTGTAATCACTGCTGAGATTGCGGTAAAGTCCGCTACTGCAGTTCCGGTCGTTGAAACATATACCTTGAATTTTTCCAGTCCATAAGTAGCATCGCAACTTTTTGCCCAGAAGCTTAACGTTCCACCATCAGCAAGAAGCTGAACCTGTGGTGAAATGAGCCAGTCATTATTCCATGGTGCCTCAGTTGAAGCAAAAGCTGCCATCATTTTGCTGCCTGTGTGGGCGGTCCAGTTAGACGTTGCAGTTGACGTCATCGGTGGAGTTGTAGCGGTTGAATTGAACACCTGAAAAGATTTAGCTGCATAGGCTCCCGGAAAAGTAATTCCGGTAAATCCATAAGTTGTCAATCCATCTACGTCGGTAAGTGTCCAACCTCCAACGTTAGTGATTTCAAAATCTGAATAAGTTTCAAAACTGTCCTGGAAAAGAACATTTTGTGCATTCATAACGCCCGTAGCAGAAATGCCAGCAACCGTTAAGAGCGAGAGTAAAAGTTTTTTCATAAAAAAAGTATTTGGTTAAACATATTTTCAAATATACAAAAAAATATAATCTGCAAACAATTATTTTATTTATTGAATATGTATTTAAAATAACTTTCTTATGATGATGATTTAATAATAGATTGTTAATAATGATGTGAAGGTGTTTTTTTTAAAATATAAAATCCTTCACCCGTGCACAGGCCAAGCCGTTGGTATTAATCCATTGTAGAAAATTTTCCAGCTTGTCTTCCATCTTTCTGCCTGAATTGTATTTCCGGTAGAACGGAATCTTGAATTGATATTTTTCGAAGTCGGTAAACTGCCAGGAATTCAGGTAAATAAGTACGAAATCATTTTTCTTTAATGTTTCATTTACCATATTCCGGTAAAATTTCAGCGGAAACGACTGAAAAACAAAATCATTATACGGAATCTGAGAATAAGGCGAAATGCTTTCGGGAATTATACTTACGCCGTTTTGCTCGGAGATCTGTGTACTTCTTTCCAGTCTTTTCAGCGGGAAAAGAATATTGGCATTCTCGATATTCGAAATATAGCTGAATTCTAGTTTTTTCAGTTCATCTACAGAGAGGTTGACTTCTTTCTGTCTTATTCCACGGATAAGTTTTTCGGTGAAAGCCTCAGTTAAATGTTTAGCAGTTTCAATTTCTGTGATGTTGGAATCTGCATTATAAAGAGCAATTTCATGACCTTTGCTGATTATTTTTTTTATCAAAGGCTGTAAAGTAACCACCAACGAAATTTCTACAAAAAAAGTCGCCAGAATGTTATTATTTCCTAAAATCCTCAGAACTGAAGAAACGTTATCGATGGTGATTTCTGTAATCTCCTCATCATTAAGCCGGTAATTGTTTTTAAAATCACGCTTATTATTAATGATGTTGAAGGTTAATAAAATCATTAAAAGTTATTTGCCGAGTTTTACTTTAAGATTTTTCAGCATATCTTTGGTCATCTCGGTAATCCCGAATTCATAAGTTAAACCCCAGTCTTTTTTCGCAATTGAATCGTCAATGGAAGCTGGCCAGGAGTCGGCGATAGCCTGGCGGAAATCCGGAGCATAATCAATTTCAAAATCTGGCATTTCATTTTTAATTTCAGCTGCAAGCTCTTTAGGTGTAAAAGATAATCCACCCAAATTATAGGAAGTACGAACTGTTAAATTTTCTTTTGGAGCTTCCATTAATTTCAAAGTTGCATTAATAGCGTCATCCATGTAAAGCATTGGCATCGCTGTGTTTTCGGAGATAAAACTGGTGTATTTTCCCTGTTCTACGGCTTCATAAAAAATTTCTACTGCGTAATCTGTTGTTCCGCCACCTGCGGGAGTTTTCCAGGAAATTAAACCTGGATAACGGATGCTTCTTACATCTACGCCATGTTTATCGTGGTAATATTCGCACCATTTTTCACCGGCCATTTTCGAAATTCCGTACACGGTTGTAGGATTCAAAACAACGTCCTGACCAACGTTTTCTTTAGGAATTCCTTTCCCGAAAACTGCAATGGAACTTGGCCAGAATATTTTTTTCAGCAAACCTTCTTTTGCCATCTCACAGAAATTCAGCAGCGGTTCTACATTCAGTTTCCAGGCAAAAAGCGGCTGTTTTTCAGAGGTCCCGGAAAGCAGCGACGCCAGGTGATACACGGTTGTAATTTCGTAATCCTTTACCACCTGTCTCACAAGTTGCGTATTCGAAACATCCATTCTTTCATAAAAACCTGCTGAAGTAAGGTTTTTGTCCCAACGGTCGAGTCCCGAAGCCACTACATTTTCAGCGCCATGAATTTCAACTAATCTGTTGGTGAGTTCGGTGCCGATCTGTCCCAGCGCACCGGTGATAAGAATTTTTTCCGTGTAGGATTCCATGTGTAGAATTTAGAAATTGATTTTAGCAAATTTAAAAAATTAAAAGAATTTTCGCGCCAGAATTCGCTAAATATTATTGTGGACGACATTCTCCGTGTTCTGTTTCTGTTTTTTGCTATACTTCGCTGCACAAAAAGAGTTCAACTAAAAGGCTCGCGGCTTAGGATACCAAATAGCTTTTCGGAATTGAAAGCATTTTCTTATTTTTGAGGAAATTTCCGACATGAAAAAAACGCTGTTTCTTCTCATCATTTCTTCCAACTTTGCATTTGCTCAGTTCACCGATATTAATATTATAAAAGAAATCCGGACCAAAGACAAGGGTTTGGTCGTTTCGGCACACCCGCTGGCAAGTGAAGCCGGCGTAAAAGTGATGAAAATGGGAGGAAATGCTTTTGATGCAGTAATCGCTACGCAATACGCTTTGGCAGTGGTTTATCCACAAGCAGGAAACATTGGTGGCGGTGGATTTTTAGTTGGAGTAAAAAATACCGGTGAGAAATTCACCATCGATTTTCGGGAAACTGCGCCTGCAAAAGCTTCCCAAGATATGTACCTCGATAAAAAAGGTAAAGCAAATACCGATCTGTCACAAAACGGAAGATTGGCAGTAGGTATTCCCGGCTCCGTAGCAGGATTTTATGCTACCTTAAAACATGCAAATCTTCCTATGGAAGAGCTTATTCAGCCTGCGATTGATCTGGCAGAACAGGGTTTTGCAATTACCGAGAAGGAAGCGAGTTTGCTTAATAATCAAATGCAGTATTTTAATGATCACAATAAAGTACCTACGGTCTTCCAAAGAAATGCAGCCTGGAAACAAGGTGATATTCTGATTCAGAAAGATTTGGCTCAAACGCTGAAGCTTATTCAAAAAAACGGTGAAAAAGGCTTTTATGAAGGTAAAACGGCCGAACTGATCGTCGCAGAAATGAAACGCGGAAACGGTATTATTACTTTAAATGACCTTAAAAATTATAAAGTTGCAGAAAGAAAACCCATCGTTTTCAATTATAAAGGCAACGAAATCGTTTCGATGCCTTTACCTTCCAGCGGTGGAATTTTATTAACCCAGATGCTGAAAATGTCAGGTTACGAAAATATACAGAAGCATCAGCATAATTCGACCGAAGCCGTGCAGATTATGGTAGAAGCCGAAAGACGTGCTTTTGCCGACCGGGCAGAATTTATGGGCGACCCGGGATTTATTACGGACAGAACTTCGATGCTTATCTCCGATGAGTATTTAAAAAACCGTTGGAAGAGTTTCAATATAAATAAAGCTACGCCAAGTTCTGAAGTTGGCAAAATAACACCGCAACCTAAAGAATCTACTGAAACTACACATATTTCGGTAATTGATAAAGAAGGAAATGCTGTTGCAGTCACTACAACGCTCAACGGTTTGTACGGAAGTAAAGTAGTGGTAGCCGGAGCCGGATTTTTCCTGAATAACGAAATGGATGATTTCTCAATAAAGCCCGGCGTTCCTAATATGTTTGGCGCTGTGGGCGGAGAAGCGAATAAGATTGAACCTGGAAAAAGAATGCTAAGTTCCATGACTCCAACGATTGTTATGAAAAATGGCAAGCCTTACATTATCGTGGGAACACCTGGTGGAACTACGATTCCTACATCAGTTTACCAGTCGATTGTAAATATTATTGATTTTAAACTGAGTCCTGGAATGACTGTAAATGCACCAAAATTCCATCATCAGTGGTTGCCTGAAACGGTAATGGTAGAAAATAATTTCCCTGAAACAACCCTACAAAATCTTGAAAAGAAAAACTATAAAATCGAAAGGGTTCCGCAAATCGGCCGTACAGAAATGATTGTAATCGATGAAAACGGAAATGCTACTGCCGTAGCCGACGGGCGTGGTGATGATTCTGTGGCAGTGGAATAAATTATTTACCGGCAAGTTTCTTCAGCATTCCGTTGAAGATTAAACCGTGAAATGGCAAAACCGAATACCAGTAAAGTCTACCTGATAAACCAAGCGGGCGGAATGTAGCTTCCTGATGAAGAATTCCGTCCTTGATTTTAAATTCGAGCCAAGCCTCGCCGGGAACTTTCATTTCCGCGAACAGCAGCAGGCGTTTTTCTTCTTTATCGGCATATAAAACACGCCAGAAATCCACAGAATCGCCAGCTTCGAGTGAATTCAGGTTTCTGCGTCCGCGCCGGAGCCCAACGCCCCCAAAAAGTTTATCCAAAAATCCCCGGATTTTCCAGAGGAAATCAGCATAATACCAACCGGTTTTTCCTCCGATGCTGAAAACCCTTTCCGCCGATAATTCCTCATCATCAACTTTCATTTCGCGGATGTCTTTAAAACAGCCTTTATTAGGAACTTCAAGATATTGCCATACGTTTCTGGCATGAAACGGGCTGCTGAAGGAATCGTACCAACTCGAGAGTACATCATTCTGCTTAATTTTATCAAAAGCCTGGCGAATTGCTTCTTTGTAAGAAAATAATTCGATTCCGAGATCTTGTGCTAACGTATTTTTTTTGGCAATGACATCTATTTTCATGCTATCGACCAGGTTTTTCGCTAAAGAATAGGTGGTGCTGGTAATAAAATAAAGCCAATACGAAGAAAGTTGCGGCGTCATTACAGGTACCGTGAAAACTGTTCTTTTCAAACCGCGGACTTCCGAATACTGCAGGAGCATTTCTTTATAAGTTAAAATATCTGTTCCCGCGATATCGTAATCTTTATTGTAAGTAAAATCTTTCCCTAAAACACCTACAAGAAACTGAATCACATTTCGGATTGCAATCGGCTGGCATTTTGTTTTCAGCCATTTGGGAGCAATCATCACCGGGAGTTTTTCAACCAAATCACGGATGATTTCAAAAGACGCACTGCCGGAACCTACGATTATTCCTGCGCGGAGACTCGTTAACGCGTACTTTTCACTTTTCAGTGCTTCTTCTACGTTTTTTCTGGACTGAAGATGTTTTGACAGTTTTTCTTCATTGATGATTCCGGTAAGGAAAATAACCTGCTTTACTGCCGTTTTCTCTAACGCATTTCTGAAATTTTCTGCCGAAATTCGCTCCATTTCTTCAAAATCTCCTGCACCGGAAGACATGGAATGAATCAGGTAATATGCGTAATGTATGTCTTTTGGAATATTTTCTAAAGAAGCAGCATTCAAAAAATCATTTTCAATAATTTCTAACTGATGCAGATGGTTTTGAAAAAGTTTCGTACTGAATCTTTTTCTGTCTCTCACAGAGCAAACTACGGTATGACCTTCTTCCAGTAACTGTATCAGAAGTCTTTTGCCAATATATCCTGTAACACCTGTGAGTAATATTTTCATTATTTAATGATTTCTTCTAAAATTTTATAGCGGCTTTCAAATATAAATTTCACCTTGTTCCGTACGGCTTTTCCTGCAATTAAATCACCAAAGACGCCCAAAGGCATTTTAAAATTCACAATATCTGTCATTTTTACTTTTCCGTCCTGCATTTCAGCGAAATGATGTTCGTGATGCCACATCGCATACGGACCGAACCGCTGTTCGTCTACGAAAAATTTCTCTTTCACCAGATGCGTAATCTCCGTAATCCAGTTGCTTTTTACCAAAGGAAAAATGCCGATTTTGTAGGTGATAATCTGTCCCTGATAGGTCTCTGAACCCGGATTATTGGTAATGCGAAAATTCATTTCATCAGGAGTAATTTTATCCAGATTTGTAGGAACGGTGAAGAATTCCCAAGCTTCTTTCAGCGAAATAGGGAGAATCTGTTCTGAAGTCAGTGTATAAATTCCCGACTGTTTGGTGATTTTAATTTTCATCTGTTCTGCTGGGTGCTGGCGGATAATTCCATTTTCTTTTAAAATATTCAAAAACTAAAACAATACTGTACAAAAGGGTGAAACAGTAGAAACTGTCTTCCAGAGGCATAGTTCCTACGCGGATTCCGAGGTTTTCAGTATCATCGTAAAAAACGACTGGATTTTCGGAATAATTGCCTGTCAACGCATTATTAACAAAATAAAACGGAATGTAAATAATAATGAAACTTAAATAAAACCGTCGCGCATCCTTCCATTTGTAGATGATCTGGAGCAGCATCAGTAAAGCAAAAAGACCGAAGCTGCATACCGTATAAATTTTGTCGTAATTTAAAACAGCAACAGAAAAACTCACCACAAAAAGGACGTACGTAATCCATTTGGTAATGCCTTCATTAAGAATAACTTTAGGAATAAAATACTCTAGAGAGTAATGAATAAAAACACTGGCGTAGGGAATGAGCAGGAAAAAAAGGTATTCTTCCAGCGGCATATTGAAAATTCTGAATCCAATTAAATATTCATCATTAAAACCCCAGACTTTTTCGTAAGTGAAGTAAATATCCCAAGCGATGAAGAATAGACCGACCAAGAGAATGGCCGAAAAAAAAGCTTTCCAGTACTGGATGAAGTGCATTCTTTTCCGCTCGAAACTGAAGAGAAAGGGCACAGAAAAGCTCAGGATATCGAGTAATAAATAGTAATAAGACTGCAAGATTTTAGTTTTTATGAAGTTGATAATTTAGCTTCCCTGAAATATTTTAGCGGTACGAAAAGCATTCCGAAACATTCGCCGTCTTCTTTTCCTAAATGTTTGTGATGAATTTTATGGGCTTTTCTTAAGCCCCGAAAATACCAGTTGTTGGTTTTGTCGAACCATTTGAATCTGCGGTGGATGAGTACATCATGAACCAGAAAATAGCCTATTCCGTAAAACAGGATTCCAAGTCCCACAAAAAACATCCAGTTTAATTCGCCCCGGCTGCCAAAATAAAAAAGCAAAATACTGGGAATGGCAAAAATTACAAAAAAGAAATCATTTTTTTCGAAGAGGTGCGGATAGCCGGGTTGGTGATGATCTTCATGAAAATACCAGCCCAAGCCATGCATGATATATTTGTGTGTAAGCCATGTAACGCCTTCCATCGAAACGAAAACCAGCAGTGTGATCATGATATAAAGTAAGGTTTCCATTGTTTTTAAAGTTTTAGGTGCATTTTAATTCTTTTGATAAGATCTTCGTCTTTCGATTTTTTATATTCTGCTAAGATAAAAGTTTTATCATTTTTCAGATCTTTGTTATAACCTAAAAATGCCGGCGTCTGCTCCTGCGAAATAAATCTCATAAATCTAATTTCCAGATTGTTTGGATCTTTTTTCAAAGCATTTTCAAGTGCTTTTTTCCCTTTGTTAAAATACGAATATTTGCTGAGCGGATTCACCGCGTGTTTTGCCATAAAGAAATTGCCTACCGCAAAAAATGCTTCGTAAATTGGTTTTTTAGTTTTGGTGTAAGCTTCTTGGGAGGTTGCGATTAAGGTTTTTGTCGCAGTTTCAGAATTTTCACCTTTCTGTAAAAGCAATCTGAAATCTGATAAATCCTGGCCGTAACACATCATAGCAAAAAAGAAAACCAAGGTTAAAAAAACTTTTTTCATTATTGAAATTTTCAAACTAATTTTAAGTTTTTATTAAGTACCATTTCTCCGAAAAGATAAATTTTCCGGGCATTGGAAACACTTATTCTTTTTGTGAGCAACAACTCAGGTTTTGTTTTGCGTATTTTTTTGAAGAGATTGATGTAATATTTATACGCCATGAAAACTGCGATTCTGCTCGATAGCGGAAGCATTTTAATCCCGATGAAAGCATGCGCAAAATCTTTTGCGATGTCGGCTTCAATTTCCTGCTTAGCCTGCGAACTGAATTTGCTGAAATCTACATTCGGGAAATACATCCTGTTCAAATCATTATAATCTGCGCTGATGTCTCTCAAAAAATTTATTTTCTGAAACGCTGCGCCGAGACTTTGTGCGTAAGGCTTCAATCTGTTATATTCTTCTACATCACCATTCACAAAAACCTTCAGGCACATTAAACCTACCACTTCGGCTGAGCCGTAAATGTATTCGTTGTACTTTTCATCATTAAAGTTTTTAATATCGCCCAAATCCATTTTCATGGAATGGAGAAAAGCATCCACCAGATGCTGTGGAATGTTTTTTTCTTTCTGCGTTAAACAGAAAGATTGTAGTATGGGATTGAGAGAAATACCGTTTTCGAGTGCTGAGCGGTAACTTTGCTCAAATTCGTCCATAAGCTTCGCTTTATCATAATCGTGGAAAGTATCTACAATTTCATCAGCAAAACGCACAAAACCATAAATGTTATAGATGTGTTGCCGAATTTCAGGCTGAAAAAGGGTAGAAGCCCTGGAAAATGAGGTGCTGTATTTTTCAGTCACTAACTTAGAGGACTGCCCGCACACTTTGTTGAAAATTTCTAAGTTATTCATCGTTTCTGTTTTTATAAAATTCGGTTTGTGTTCTTAAGGATATAATCTGTAACTACTTTTCCGGAGATTAATGCCGGTGGAACGCCGGGTCCCGGAACCGTGAGCTGACCTGTGTAAAAAAGGTTCTTGATTTTCTTATTGTTAATTCTTGGTCTTAAAACTGAAGTTTGCAACAATGTATTTGCAAGTCCGTATGCATTTCCGCGACAAGAATGATACCGTTCTTTAAAATCGTTTACGCCGAAACTTTTCTTGAAAATAACCGAATTGCGGAGGTTTTCTCCTGTGTTTTTTTCAATTCTGTTCATAATCAACTCAAAATACTGGTCGTGAATTTCCTTTGAATCCTCAAGATCTACGGCAACGGGGATCAGGAAGAAGCCGACTTCCTTTCCTTCCGGACAGAGGCTGTCATCAGTTTTACTTGAGAAATTGGCGTAGAACAGCGGTTTTTTTGGAAAGGTTTTCGTGTCGTAAATTTCCTCCGCATGGCGGCCAAAATCGGTATCAAAAAATAAATTGTGATGCTGAAGCTGCGGAACTTTTTTATCAAAAGCTACGTAATATAAAAAAGAGGATGGTGCAAAGGTTTTTTTCTGCCAGTACTCTTTAGTATAATTGTGTTCTGTTGATTTTAAAAGGGTTTCGGTATGTGCATAATCTGCTCCGGAAATTACAATATCAGCTTTTAAAACATTATTTTTAGTGATTACAGCCGTTGCATGGTTATTTTCTGTTCGTATTTCTGTAACCTCCTCATTTACTTTAAATTTTACGCCCAACTCTTCTGCAAGTTGCTGCATTCCCTTTGCTACAGCATTGAAACCGCCTTTTGGATACCAGGTTCCCATCCCGAAATCAGCATGGTTCATAAAATTGTAAAAAGCCGGCGTATTATTCGGTTTTGCTCCTAAAAATAATACGGGGAATTCCAGAATGCTTCTTAGTTTGGGATCTTTAATATTTTTTCGCACGGTTTCGGAAATGTTTTGCACGAAAAGCGGAAGTCTTTTGGCCGTCTCAACACTTACAAGCTCAAGAATCGATCTGCCGGGATTGTAAACCAAATCCTGCATTGCGATCTCGTAATTCGCTTTGGCTTTTTTCATGAAATCTCTTAAGTGTTTGCCACTTCCGGGTTCGATGTTTTCGAAAGTTTCGATGATTTCCTCCGGCTTGTCTGAAATGTCGATGAAGTTATCTTTGCCGAAATACACTCTGTAGCCCGGCGAAAGTTTCTCCAACTGATAGTAATCTGTCACTTTTCTACCAAAATCTTCAAAAAACCTTTCGAAAATATCAGGCATCCAGTACCAGCTCGGTCCCATATCGAACTTAAAGCCACTGATTTCCAGCAAAGAAGCACGCCCACCCACCTGTTCATTTTTTTCCAAAACAGTTACTTTATAGCCTGCCTTAGCCATATAACAAGCGGATGCTATCGACGAGAAACCTGAACCAATAATAATGACTTTTTTCATAAACTTGAAGTAATGGAACAAAAATATACTTTAATTTTTAAATTAGAAAATAAATATACTAATTTTGTGATTCAAATTATCAATAGTAAATATATTTAAAAATTTGGTAAACGATGATTTTACTTATCTTTTCAGGATGATGGCTTACGACAGCCTTACTAAAATAAACCTTATCGTTAAAAAAAGAGTACTTCCGAAATCCTTAAATTAATCTAATATGTCTGAAAAATTTTCTGTTTTCTGGTTCAGAAGAGATTTACGCTTGAGTGATAATCATGGTCTTTTCCAGGCTTTAAAATCCCAAAATAAAGTGTTGCCAATCTTTGTTTTTGATACTGATATTCTTTCGAAACTCGAAAATTCAAAGGACAGGCGAGTAGATTTTATTTTTCAGGCGTTAAATAACATTAATGAAAATCTAGAAAAGAACGGGAAATGCGTTAAAATTTATCACGGAAAACCCTTAGAAGTCTTCCGGAAAATTATTGAAACTTATCCGATTGAAAAAGTTTTTTGCAATGAGGATTATGAACCCTCTGCCATTCAAAGGGACGCTGAGATCAAGAATTTTTTACATCTCAACAATATTGAATTTCTTTCGTACAAAGATCAGGTTCATTTTCATAAGAATGATATTCTGAAAGCCGACAAATCGCCTTATACCGTTTACACGCCTTATTCAAAACAGTGGCTTTTAAAATACAACACTCAGGAAACCGAAAATTATCCTTCCGAAAAGCTTTTGAACCATTTTATTGATGCTGAAAAACAGAACTTATCATTACAGGATATTGGTTTTCAGCCAAGTGGTTATCGCTATCAAAGTCCATCCTTGAATACTGAAATATTAAAACATTACCACGAAACAAGAAATTTTCCGGCGTTGGCAACTTCAGAAATGGGTGTGCATCTGCGTTTCGGAACCATCAGTGTTCGCGCACTGGCCAAAATCGCAAAACAGTTGAACGAAACATTTTTGAAAGAACTGATCTGGCGGGAGTTTTTCATGCAAATCCTGTATCATTTCCCTAAAGTTGTGCAACATTCATTTAAAACAAAATATGATGGAATCCAGTGGCTTTCTGACGAAGAAAGTTTAAAAAAATGGCAGGATGGCAAAACTGGTTTTCCGTTGGTGGATGCAGGAATGCGCGAACTGAACGAAACCGGTTTCATGCATAACAGAGTCCGAATGGTTTGTGCAAGTTTTCTTACCAAGCATCTGTTGACCGACTGGAGAATTGGGGAAGCGTATTTCGCGGAAAAATTACTCGACTATGATTTAGCAGCCAATAACGGAAACTGGCAGTGGAGCGCGGGTTCGGGCTGTGATGCGGCACCTTATTTCAGGGTTTTTAATCCAGAAGAACAGCAGAAAAAATTTGATCCCGACTTTGTGTATGTTAAAAAATGGGTAAAAGAATTTGGGACTCCGTCGTATCCTAAGACGATGATTGATCATAAATTCGCCAGAGAAAGAGCGCTGGAAACCTATAAAAAAGGCCTCCAGGAATTACTGTAAAATGTTGAGGCTTTTAGGCTGCACTTTCACTTTTATAGGCGACGTTATTTTATTAAATTCACCGTCCAGATGCCAATTTTTGGTATTCACTTCAAAGTCGATTTCAGAAACCGGTAGATAGGTGACATACTGATCATCTTTCAGCCTTTTGGTGAACATTCTGAAGGCGAAAAAAGGCGAGTAGGTGAGCGGGAATTTTTTTACCAAAACCAAATCAACAAGACCGTCACTTTTGCTCGCTTTCGGTGCAATGTAGGCGTTGTTGCCGAACTGCCGAGTGTTTGCAATATTCAGCATCAAATATTTCCCGTTATACTGCTGATAATTGTCGGTTAAAAATTTAATCTGAACAGGTTTGTAATTAAAGAAGGTTTTAATGGAAACTTTAATGTAATTCTTGAAGCCTCTTTCTGTTTTTTCGAATTCTTTCACCACTTTTCCGTCAAAACCGGTCCCGGAAACATTGATAGAAAGTCTTCCGTTGACGGTGAAGGTATCGATTTGTTTGGTTTTTCTGCTTTTAATTTTGGTTAAAAGATCGTCAATGTTTTTAGAAAATTTAGTCTCATTTGAAAACCCGTTACCTGATCCTGCGGGAAATATTGCAAGAATTTTATCAGTATTAATAAGCTTTTGCGCCACTGTAGAAATGGTGCCGTCGCCGCCAACCGCAACGAAAATATCGGTATCAGAAAAATGCGTGTCAATAAAATGATACGTATCTTCTATAGACTCTGAAATATAGTAAACCGGATCCGGAATCCTTTTTTTCAGGGCGCGCAGAAACGGGTGATAGTTTTTTTTCGCAGAAAAAGGATTGATAATAAAGGCTACGTTTCGCATCATATAAATCAGAAAATAGAAAACGTAATTAGTTTAAATTCAGTTTTGTTCTGAAATCCTCAGTCAGAAAAGGTTTTATTTCGATGTACGGAACTTTTATAAGCACGGGACCGGCTGCATACGCTGCAATTTCGTATTGGTTGTACAGAAAATAAAGATGCTCCTCATCAAAATAAAAATTATCGTTAAGCGGAATTTCCTTTACCAGAAGCATTTGCGCCTGCCCTTTGTCCAGATCGTTTTTCAGGAAATGATCCATAAGAATTCTGCTCCATATTTTCGCATCACGCACTTTCAGAATATCTCCCAGGTGTACTTGCCTGTTCGTTTTTACATCAAAAACTCTGTATAGCTCATTATAATAGCCGTGAGCGCCACCAGTGTAGCCATCAGTTTTATACTGAACCGTCA
>JAHRWY010000211.1:0-9439 GCA_019104935.1 Kaistella sp. | reverse complement strand
GAAATTCTCCGCATCTGAATTTGTAAACCTCACTCCTTTACTGTTGCTAAAAAAATCGTATATCATTTTCAGAAATTAAAATCCAAATATTTTTTTTCCTAAAATTCATTTGGATTCTGAATCTTTAAAGACTGAAAACCTCCTTTTAACTGACCGAAAAATGAACTCTAAATTTGATTTTACGATCTTTTTTTAATAACACTTATGAGAAAACTTTTTAATCTTTTTAAACTTCGTATTTCTATTATTGTACTTCTTTTGCTGGTGAGCAATCATTTGTATGCTGATGGTTCTCGGGATCTTTATCCAACGGGTAAAATTGGTTACCGTGCTTATCTGCGATCAAGTTCAACTGCAGATGCTCAAAGATGGCCATTTCCAACTTTAGGGACGCATTATGTTTATGCTAAAGATGGTGAAAGAATTACTTTGGCTTCCAGTGCGCAGACTGCGGGTGGATCTTCCGCTATTAAACTGTACAGTCCTACAGGCACTATGGTTATAAATGATGCTACTGCTGCCGGACAAATTGCAAATCGTACTGCTGAAGTTGCGGGTCCACAATTGTTTAACCAAACAGGAGGTAATCGTTACACGCCAATTTATTATCAGGTACCTACTGGTGGTGCCGGTATTTACCGCGTAGAATTTCTTGCAAGAGGAACAAGTGATCCGAGTACAACTTTTCTTGCCGATGCTAGCTGGACGCAAGGTAATAACGCCGGAATTTTAGCCTGGGATGTTTCTGTAATTAATACCTCCAATACCGGATTCATCAAAGGTCGCGTTTATACGAATGTACTCAATCTTACGAATGGAACGTCTAGCCCTCAATCTAATGGTTTTCATGGTATTCTTTACCCATTAACCAAAGATGGATACACTTATAAAGTTAATAATAATGGAAACAATGGAATGTACTTTACCTTTTTTGTTAATAATAATGGTTTTCTGAAACCGGATGGTTCTGCTCTTTATAAAAGTTTAAACAATACGAACTTAGTATCTGGAGCGGTTCAGAATCCTAATAATGCAGATACTGCGCAACAGATTACCCATAAAATGTTTTATACTTTACCCGCATCTGATATGCCGGGCAGTTCGATCGGTGCTGTTCCGGGTGGATCAACGTGGTTGAAAAACATTCCTGTTGCGCCCTCTCTTAGCGGCGTTTCCTTATTCGGTGTTGAAGGTACACAAGGTCAACTGAGTAACAAAGGAGGTTACGTGAAATTTATGACTACAACTCAAGGCACTTATGTCATAACGCTTAAGAGCACCAACATACCTCAGGATTTTCCAACAGTTACTATTACCGGATTCGCTGTGGCGGGCGAAAACCGCGTTTTTTGGAACGGTAAAGATAATGACGGAAATCTATTACCAGCAGGAGAATTTCCTGTTGATGTTACGGTGCAACTGCAAGGCGCCGAGGTTCATTTCCCTTTTATTGATATGGAGTATAATATCAATGGAACCATTATTCAACTTTTAGATAAAGACAATTTAGCCAATGTAGTTTCAGACATCGTTTACTGGAATGATGAAGATGTTGCCAATGGAACTTCTGGAAATAATGCACCGAAAGGACGTTATTCTGACCCAAAAAATAACAGTCACTTAGCACCAACAAACAGCGCTGGAATTAGCAGTGTGAGCAACGGACATATTTGGGGAGTAGGAGCTACGGGAACAAGCGGTCAGTTTGGTGATTCTAAATCCATGGATACGTGGACATTTATTAAAGGCGCAACGGTAACTGTTCCAAGTTTAGTAGCGGTGAAAATTGCAGATTTAAAAATTTCTCAACTGTACGCCGATAAAACCTCTGTTTTACCAGGAGATCATTTATCATTAACTGTAAAAGTGAAAAATGACGGACCAAATGGAGTCATTGGTTCAAAATTTAATTTTACACTACCTGCAGGCTTTGATCCGCAAAGTTTCGTATTCACTGGAAATGGATGTGGTACAGAATCTCTTGCGGTTACTTTTGATCCCCTAACAAGAATCTATTCATCCATTCTTGATTTGCCAAACGGTTGCGAGATCAGCTATACTTTCAACCTTTTAGTTACCAATACGGGAACAATTGGAAATGTAAACTTTAAAGCAGATATCTTAAGACCAAATGATGTAACAGATCCCGATGCTACAAATTCAGATCCTAACATTCTTCCTACAAATGCTCAGTTTGAATGTACCAATAATGGTTTAGGAGGTGTTTGTAATAATATTAAAAATATCGCAATTGTATATTCCCTGGAGTCCATTTGTACAGAGCAAGTTTTAGGTGAAACATTTTATGCAGAAGGCGGAGCACCAAAAGTCTTTAATCAGCCTGGGACCAACTTTGGTTTTGTTTTCGATATTTACACTTTAGATAATTCATTTAATATGAATATTAATGGAGTAAATTTAGCAAGTTCAGAAATTGAGTTTCAGCAGGAATCCACCCCAGCTCCCGGAATCAATATTCGATTTATGGATGGAACGACTTACGGAACCGGCGGCGCGACCGGAACTCAAAAAATATGGGAAATGACTGGATCTTCAACTGCTCCATTAATTAGAGTAGTCATTAGTCCAACCGGAGCAGTCACCATGTTCGGAAGCAAAGTATCGGGAGGACCTTTATTTCCTTTAGAACTCATTAATGGGAATTCCTTTAATACCATTGATTGGAATGCAAGTTCACATAATACTGTTATTATTACTCAAAATGTCGTAGGACCTACCAATATTTCAGGTCGTGGTTATGGTTCAAATATTGTTCCTTGTGTTTGTTTTAATCCAGCGAATAAAACTGGGTCTGGTGCCGATACAAAACTGGGTATCACCCTGCTTAAAAGAGCGGGAAATGAAAATGGAGATCAATGGCCTATGGTTAGGAAATCGGGACATATTGCCTTGGAAGCAAATACTAAGGGTTTTGTAATCACCAGAATTGCAAAAGCAGATTTAGGAGGTATTATTGCGCCACAAGAAGGAATGATGGTGTATGATACCACCGATAAATGCCTTAAAATTTATGCCGACGGAGTCTGGGCTTGTTTCTCTACACCTGCCTGTCCATAATAGTCGGGCAAACTTATTTATATTACAAATTAAAAGGAATTTATAATGAAAAATATTGCTTCAGTTTTACTTCTGTTGGTTTCTGGTTCTGTTTTTTCGCAAGTGATTATTGGCGGCGCTGTAGGAACTGCAACAGATAACACATCGGTCCTGTTAGATTTTGCGGCCGGACAAAACAAAGGAATTATTTTGCCATACGTTACTGCAAGACCAGCAGGCGCAAACCTTTCAGAAGGAACTATTGTTCTGGATGCTTCTGATTCCACGAAAGCAAAAGTACAGTACTATAATGGATTGCAGGATTGGGTAGATCTCAGCAGTGGAAACGAGGCCAATATCACCTCGCATATGGATATTCAACCTTCAGCAATTACGGACGATGCTTCTGCCAAAGCGATTATAGGAGCCAATGTTTCTTCTGCTGATGGTGTTCTTGTTTTAGAATCTCAAACGAAAGCTATGATTTTGCCCATGGTAGCCAGTACCGATGATATTCCTGATCCTGCTCCTGGAATGTTAGTTTATATCAATAAAACAGGAGCGAAAAGGCTTGCCGTTTTTAATGGTGCTTTCTGGACTTATTGGAAACCATAGTCCTTTATTATTGTTGGAGTTAAGAAAATAAACTTCTTTATTAACGCAATTTATGTAAAAATGAATTCAAGAATCCAAAAACTCAATACCCTGTTTAATGACTATATCGGCAAAAACTGGGAAATAATTATAGAGGAATTAGGTCCTCCGGATGGATTTTCGGAAGATGATATATGGACCTACAGCTGTAGAAAATACCTGTTTTTTCGGGAAGAACAATCTTCTTTATGAAAAATCAGCGGGTGGTAGATATTGCGATTACCGAATTTTTTCTTCACAAAGCAGTACGCATTATTTTTTGCCACAGAGGCATCCAACCTGAGTTTAAAGATTTGAGATTATTCAGATTAGTGTAATGCTGAGTTTTAGCCTCAAAAATAAATAACGCCCTCAAAATAAACCGCTCAAGACTTTATTTTATAGCTCCCAATGACTTTGCAGTGGCTTTCAGGTAATACAAAGAAGCATGATCCGGATATAGCCGATAACCGAAAATGATAAAATGATGAAGAATTAATGTTGAAATTTTTGGAAGTACTGACAGAACCATTTAAAGGATGGTCGAAGATCGATGTTTCTAAACTTCACAATGATTATGACTGACTCTACAGAAAAAAAATCTTCTGATAAACATCCATTTATCTTATATAAAGAAAGAATCCGAGACACTGCTCGGATTCTTTCTTTTGTATAGGCAATTATATTAATATGAAAATCTGTCTTTTTTAAACCAGATAAAAGGTTTTAAGATGCTGACGCGGTTTTGTGATCAAGTTAATTTTTTATTTCTTCCTGATCAGCCACAGCCCGATAAAAGTGAGCAGGCCATTAATTATAATAAGTTCTACACCAATTCTGTAATCTGTATTCTGGGTTACCAGATAGTTGATGAAATAAGTTAAAACCGGTGCCAACAAAGTAACCACAATGATCGAATATTTCTTTGTAATCTGGAATTTTGTTAAAATCCCGAAAGCAAAAAGTCCTAAAAGCGGTCCGTAAGTATAACCGGCAACTTCCATGATGAGGTAAACGATCGATTTGTCATCAATGGCTTTGAAAATCATGATTAAAGCAAAGAAAATGGCGGTGAAGATTAAATGAATCTTCATCCGCAGTCTTTTTTTCTGCTTTTCAGTTTTGGTTGTGTCTTCATTGATGTTTAATAAATCTACACAGTATGAGCTTGTGACGGCAGTTAAGGCGCCATCTGCAGAAGGAAAAAGTGCAGAAATTAAACCGATGATGAAAATTACCGAGATAAACAGCGGGAAATAGCCCTGAAGCGAAAGTGCAGGAAAAAGATCGTCGCCCATAATATTATTTACAGTCCCTGTTGCAGCATCTTTAAAACCGAAAACATTGGTAATGCTTTCTTTCCCGTTTACGATATCAACGATTTTCGCGTATTCAGCACCATTTTCCATGGCGAACAGGTATAGAAGTCCTCCCAGGAAAAGAAAGGCAAGATTCACAAGTAATAGTGTTCCTGCAAAAGTGAGCATATTCTTCTTGGAATTTTTAAGATTGTCTACAGAAATGTTTTTCTGCATCATCTCCTGATCCAGACCAGTCATGGCGATCGTGATAAACATACCGCCGAGAATTGTTTTCAGGAAAAATGTTTTCGAGTTTACATCGAAATTAACGAAATGCGTATAGTCTTTAGCCGCCAGCACATTGTATGCTTCGCCTGCGGATAAATTCAGATTCGAGAGAATAAAAATGATACAAACCACCAAACTCAGGATCATAAATGAGGTCTGAAGTGTATCGGTAATTACAATGGTTTTTACCCCACCTTCGAATGTATAGAGTAAAACCATGATAAGAATTACAGCAGAAGTTACCCAAAACGGTACGCCTAAAGCCGAGAGAAGAAATATCTGCAATACATTTACCACTAAGTATAATCTTGCTGTTGCACCAATGGAACGTGAAATAATAAAGAACAGAGAACCGATTTTGTGAGCCTCTACATTAAACCTCCGCCCCAGATAGGTATAAATGGAAGTGAGATTCATCCGGTAATAAAGAGGCAGAAGAACGAATGCCACGATAAAGTAGCCGATAAAAAAACCGATTACCAGCATATAGTATTCGAATCCACCGAAGGGATAATCTCCTGCTGTTATTTTGCCGACAGTTCCCGGAACCGAAATAAACGTAACGCCACTCAAACTGGTGCCAATCATCCCAAACGCTACAAGCCACCATTTGCTTTTTTTGTTTCCGATAAAGAATGACTGGTTGTCGGCATTTCTGCTGGTGATATACGAGATCACCAATAAACCGATAAAATACGCGAAAACAAATAAGAGCAAAATCGTTCCTGGGTTCATTTTTTAAGAATTTAATGAGCAAATATAGTTTTTTTACGGTATTTCTCCAGAAGCCTGTCCGGCGTTTCTTATCGGCGAGAGATTTCTCTGGTTTTACTTTCCTTTAGCATTACTTGGTTGGTCAGTCAGCGGTAATAAAAAACCCCTCAGTTTTAGCTGATGGGGGTTTGGAAAGTAATTACCTTATTCTTTATGCCAGAACATCCTGCAGTTCTGCATTTCTTGCAATCGTAGCTTTAGCGTACGGGCAAAGTGGGATCACTTTTTTCCCATTTTCTCTTGCGTATGCTACGCCTGCCATTACCAGCTGTTTTGCATATCCTTTCCCATTAAAGGCCTCATCAACACCGGTGTGATCGATGATGAATTTATCTGTACCTGCCCAGGTGTAGGTCATTTCTCCGGCTTTTACGCCGTCTTCATAAATTTCGAACACGCCGTTTTTTTCGTTGTTGTGATGTTGTATTTCTGCCATGTTTTTATTTTTGGTTTATTAAAATGATAAATTTTTAAAAAATCTTATTCTGTGAAACGGGTATTTACTTCAATATTCCCGTTTAAAATTTTATGAACCGGACACGCTTCGGCAATCGTATTAAGTCGCCGAAGCTGTTCTTGATCTAAATTAGCGTTTCCATAACTGATGTTCCGGGAAAAAACTGCTGTTTTGGTTTGAGGATAATTTTCGAGTTCTACTTCTACATCTATTTTGGGGACGTCCCAGCCTTTCCGGTCAATATACATTCTTAAAGTTGCTGCCGTACAGCTTGCCAGAGAAGTTGCGAGGATTTCATAAGGATTAAAGCCTTTGTTTCCACCGCCTTTATCTACTGGTTCATCGGTGATCATTCTGTTTTCTCCGGCAGTAACTTCTGTGAAATATTTCGTTGTTCCTAAAACTGCTTTTACTGTAACTCCCATTAAATGTTTTATTTTGAATTTATTGTTTAAAAGAAAAAAGTGAAAGGTTGAGTTTCACTTTTTTCTGGATTTAAGATTTAGTTGGTGCCCACTGATCATAAGGCGACATATCGAAAGCAAAAACCTCCATCATATCCAGTCCAAGGGCTTTTGCTACTCCTTCTCCGTATTCAGGATCTGCTTTATAGCAATTTCTGATGTGGCGGATTTGGATGAATTTCTCGGCTCCACCTACATTTGCAGCAGTGTTTTTAAATAAAACATCGGCTTTTCCATCGGCTTTGATGATTCTGAACAAATCCCCTGGCTGGGTGAAGTAATCTTCATCATCATCCCGGAAATTGTGAGCATAAGCATCACCGGAAAGTTCCAATGGTGGCTCTTTCGCGCTTGGTTGTTCCTGCCATTCTCCGTAACTGTTTGGTTCATAATGTTTTGTTGCGCCGTAATTTCCGTCCACGCGCATTTGTCCGTCTCTGTGGAAAGCATGATAAGGACATCTTGGCTTGTTTACAGGAATCTGAAAATGGTTTACGCCCAATCGGTAACGCTGCGCGTCGCCGTAAGAAAATAATCTTCCCTGGAGCATTTTGTCCGGTGAAAAACCAATTCCGGGAACAATATTGGTGGGGTTAAAAGCCGCCTGTTCAACATCTTGAAAATAATTTTCTGGGTTTTTATTAAGTTCAAATTCACCAACTTCAATGAGTGGAAAATCCTTTTTAGACCAAACTTTGGTTAAATCAAACGGATGGAACCGGTAAGTTTTTGCCTGTTCTTCGGTCATGATCTGTATAAACATTTTCCATTTCGGGAAATTGCCTTTTTCAATATTTTCGAACAAATCTTTCTGTGAAGATTCGCGATCCATTCCGATGATTTCAGCAGCTTCTTCATCTGATAAATTTTCAATTCCCTGCTGCGTTCTGAAATGGAATTTCACCCAATGGCGAACATTGGCATGATTGATAAAGCTGTAAGTATGGCTTCCGAAGCCATGCATGTGGCGGTAACCGTTTGGGATTCCCCGGTCGCTCATCACGATGGTTACCTGATGCAGAGATTCAGGCAGTAAAGTCCAGAAATCCCAGTTGTTATTGGCGCTCCGCATATTGGTTTTCGGGTCGCGTTTTACGGCATGATTCAGATCAGGAAATTTCATCGGATCACGGAAAAAAAACACCGGAGTATTGTTACCCACCAAATCCCAAATTCCCTCGTCGGTATAAAATTTTAAGGCAAAACCACGAATGTCCCTTTCTGCATCGGCAGCACCGCGTTCTCCGGCCACGGTAGAAAACCGTGCAAACATTTCTGTTTTTTTACCAATTTCATTAAAGATATGGGCTTTTGTATATTGCGAAATATCGTGGGTTACGGTAAATGTTCCAAATGCGCCGGAACCTTTGGCGTGCATCCTTCTTTCCGGGATAACTTCTCTGTCGAAGTTGGCCATTTTTTCCAGAAACCAGAAGTCCTGCATCAGCATCGGTCCTCTGGGTCCCGCGGTCTGTACGTTTTGGTTGTCTGGCACAGGCGCTCCGGTCTGTCTTGTCAGTTTTTTCTTTTCTTCCATGATTATAATATTTTGTCAGATAAAGTTACAAATTAAAATAGCTTCATAAAATTCATTCTATCTAATTGTATGATATTTTTGGGTGAAAAGATAAACTGACAGGTGAGTTAAACGAAGATAGCGTTTGTTATTTTGACAGTTTTCCGTTCAAAATCGCTTTTGGAAGTGGTACATATTCTTCTTCATCACCCGGAACGAGTGGAAATGCTTCGTGGTTTTGCTCGTGCCAGTTGATTTTGGCTTTCTCGATGATTTCTTTATCAGAATTCACGAAATTCCAGAAAATATAGCGTTCTTCTTCGAAGGGTTCGCCACCAAAAAGATAGATGGTCGAATTTTCACTGATTTCAAATTCGCATAAAGTAGCATTTTTAGCAACCAGCAATTGTTTTCCGCCGAAAGTATTACCTTCGATGGTTACATTTCCTTCCAAAACATACATCGCCACTTCGCCGAATAAATCCTTTCCGATACTTACCAGCTGAGATTTTTTACTCTTAATTTCAAGAAAAAACAGTTTGGAATGTACCGGAACCGGGGATCTTCTTCCGAAAAGTTCGCCCGCAATCAGTTTGTACTGCAAATCTCCTTCATTCCAAACCGGAACGTCTTCCGCCTCGGTGTGATGAAAGGTAGGTTCGCTTTGTTCCAGATTTTTCGGTAAACCTACCCAAATTTGAAAACCATGAAGATTTTTTTCGGAACTTCTGAGGTATTCCGGAGTTCTTTCGGAGTGCACGACTCCTTTTCCGGCGGTCATCCAGTTTACCGCACCTGGTTTTATTTCGATATCACTTCCCAAACTATCTTTGTGCTGAATGGATCCTTCAAAAAGATAAGTAAGTGTAGAAAGTCCAATGTGGGGATGAGGCGGAACTTCTAAATTCTGAAATTCCTTCAACGCTGCAGGTCCCATGTGATCGATGAA
>JAHRWY010000193.1:0-7931 GCA_019104935.1 Kaistella sp. | reverse complement strand
CATATCTCCTAAAAAGGAAGCTTTGAAGGTAGAGAAGAAAATGAACTCAGAGAAAACTTCAGACGAAAACTGCCATTAAAATATAGAATATTAACGACTTTATCATAAAAACAAAAACCACCGAAATTTCGGTGGTTTTTTATGCTGAAAGCTTATTGCTGAATGCAGAAAGCCTTTAATCTATCATTTCAAATCTAGCGTATTCCGCTACTTTTTTCGGTAACTTAATTCCGCTTTCTACTTGATTATTCTCTAACAAAGCTGCCATAATTCTCGGTAAAGCCATCGCAGAACCGTTCAAAGTGTGGGCTAATTGCGTTTTTCCGTCTCCTTTGAATCTGCATTTTAAACGATTCGCCTGGAAAGTTTCAAAATTAGAAACCGAAGAAACTTCTAACCATTTTTCTTGTGCTGCACTCCAAACTTCGAAATCATAAGTCATCGCAGAGGTGAAACCTTGGTCTCCACCACAAAGTCTTAAAATTCTGAAAGGCAATTCCAAATCTTCTAAAATAGATTTTACATGAGCTACCATTTCTTCTAAAGCAGCATAAGAATTTTCTGGTTTTTCTATTCTTACAATTTCTACCTTTTCAAATTGGTGAAGTCTGTTCAAACCACGAACATGAGCACCATAACTTCCCGCTTCTCTTCTATAACATTGTGAGAAAGCAGTATTCTTAATTGGCAAATCTTTTTCGTCTAGAATTACATCTCTATAAATATTCGTTACGGGAACTTCTGCAGTTGGAATTAAATATAAATCATCAATTCCTACGTGATACATTTGTCCTTCTTTATCAGGCAATTGTCCGGTTCCATAACCAGAAGCTTCATTCACAACATGTGGCGGATTTACTTCTAAATAACCAGCATCTGTATTTTTATCTAAGAAATATTGAACTAAAGCTCTTTGTAATCTTGCACCTTTACCTAAATAAACTGGGAAACCAGCACCTGCGATTTTTACGCCTAATTCAAAATCAATTAAATTATATTTTTTTGCCAATTCCCAATGCGGAATTGCACCTTCTCCCAATCCATGAACTTCGTGAGATTGATAAACGATTTCGTTATCATCTGCTGAAACACCAGCTTTAACTAAATGATAAGGAATATTAGGAATTTGGTATAAAATATTAAGCAAAGAAGTTTCTATTTCCGAAAGTTTTGTAGTAAGTTCTTTGGAAGACTCTTTGTATTGAGCAGTTTTAGATTTAGCAGCTTCGGCTTCTTCTTTTTTACCTTCTTTCATTAAAATCCCGATTTCTTTCGAAATTTTATTCATCTCGGCTAAGTTCTGATCGAGGTCGAACTGTAGTTTTTTTCTTTCATCATCAGTAGAAATGGCTTCGTCAACCAACTCAATCTGTTTGAAGTTTCTTTTATTTAAACCTGCCGTAACGCGTTCTTTATTTTCGCGCAAAAAATTAACCTGTAACATTAAATCTAATTTTAAATGGGGATTTTAGATGGTCTAAAATCAAAGTTCCCGCAAATTTACAATTTTTAAAGAGGATTTGGATAGTGATTTACTTTCGAATCTTCACAATATTAGGTTCGTCTGCAACCTTTGTGAACTGTAAAACATTGTTGTACCAAATTTTCGAAACCTGGAAGACCTCCGGAGTTAACCGATATTGCACCGTCATGGTGTCATTAATGGTCGCTGTGGTGGAATCGGTAATGCTTTTGGTAAAGGATAATGCGATCTTCGATTCGTATGTTTTTAAACTTCCGGAGGAGTCGATTCCGATTCTTCGGGCACCGGCGATATATTCGATATAGCTTGCCGTATCGTTGTCTTTTTTTGGACTGAAATTTACCGGAGCTGTATCGGTAAGGCCGTACACATCGTTCATTTTTGCATTGGTATAGCCGCCCTTAATATTGGTATTCAGCATGTCCTGATCCGCAGAATCGATGTAGAGCTGGATTATCTGATCGATTTTCTGCACGGTATCTTCGTCATTTCTACATGAAAGAAATGCAAAAAAAGCAATCACGGAAAAGAAAAACAGGTTTTTCATTAAGACAAAGATAATTTATTTTAAATTTTTGAGGTAGATGTAAAACGAAATCATCAGCATAAATCCGTTCAGGAGCATGCTTAAGCTTAAACTTACGGCCATTCCTGTCACGCCATAATGCCCAACCAGAAAAAGAGCGAAGATCGGAAGCATGACTAATGTAAAAACCGAAATTAAAGTGTTGGCTTTCATTTTTCCCACGGCTGAGAGCAGATTTCCGTACAGATTTCTTAACAACATATTCCCACAAAATGCGGCTAATAGAATGATAAAAGGCAGCGTACTTTCCTCATATTTGGAAGTGAAAAAGAGTTGAATAACTTCACTTTTAAAAATAAAACCGATTCCAAATATCAATGCTGTAACAGGCAAGAATATTTTGTAATAATTGAAGATATAATTCTTTAGAAAAGCTTTATTCTGATAGTTTTTTGCCAAAACAGGAAAATCACTCTGCATGAAAGTGAGCGCAAGGAAAGTAATGTTGGCGGGAATAAGGATGGCGACTTTATAATCAGCTACGGCATTTTCATTCATTAAAAAACTCAGTAATAAAACATCAGCAGAGAATAGTGTGTCCGAAAGCAAAGCGGTTCCGGAGGCATGCAGGCCATAATTCCATATTTCTTTTTTATTGAAACTAAATGTTTCGGTGATGTTTGTGAGAAGATCCCGCTTAAACCAAAAAAAAGCTAAAAACGGTGTTGCTGCTAAAGCGGTGAGATATCCCTGAAGTCCCCAGAAATAAGACAAAGCCAGCAATAAAATTACTCCTGAAATATTTACAGTATTGTTCAGCCTCGCGAACTCCGCGTTTTTACCGAATATTCTGAGCTCGGACTGAAGGTGGTTGAAAAAATAAAAACCGATTAAACGTACCGAAAAAAACAGAAAAATATACAGAATGTCCTCGTACCGGTTTACATAAAACAGACTCACCAGAAAAAAAACTGCCGTTAACAGCACCTGGGGGCCAAATCCTTTAAGTAAAAGGTAGCTTGAAAGCCATCTTTTGTCAGCCGTTTCATCAGTCAAAGAGCCGAAACGCAAGAGGCTTTGCTGGCTGCCAAACCCGCTGAACGGAGCAAAAACAGCAAATACAGAGGCCACAATACTTACGGTACCGAACTCGCTTTCCGGTAAAATCCTGATAATAAAAAGTGAGCCTAAAAACGCGCATACTTTCGCAACTAGAAGCGACAGAAAGACATGTTGTCCTTTGTTCCTGAAGAAATGCTGCAAAAATTCCTGAAGGCTCTTCACAATTAAAAATAGAGTTTAAAAACAGATAAAATATTCACTGCCTGGGACTTCGAATGAAAATCTTCAGAAACGAAAAGTTTTTTAACGTCGTTGTAGAGCTCGGGATAACTTTCTATCCGGTGTAGGTTTTCATCAAAATATTGCTGGTAATATCGTTGGATTTCAGTGTTATTATCGAAGTAAAAGTGGTACGGATACATACTGGAATGCTGGGGGGTTTTAAGAATCTTTTCATTAAGAATTTTAAAACCTCTTTTCATGAACTGATCTCCGAAAACAGTTTTCCAGTGTGCATTAGGTTTCATTAAAGTTCTTTCCCAACGGTAATTGGTCGCTTCTTTACAGTGGGTGTTGATCCAGTCGATGTAAAACCGGTGGCTAAACTTCCATTCTTCAGGTAAAGAAATGGCCAGCTTCAGAAAATCTCTGGTCATAAACGGCGAAGTCTGGTATCTTTTTTCCTGAAAAACATGTGCTCCCAAAACGGTTCGGTTGTATGCTACGTTTCGTAAAAGGAAAAGCTCTTCCGTTTCGTAATTTTTTAAAATATCATCTAAACTTTTCTCAACTTCAGGAAGAAAATGGTGATTAACCACCATCTTAAAATTACTGGGCTTTTTCCTTTTCGGTTCGGTATTAAATCCTCCTAAAACCCCATCCCCAATCTGCCCACTGTGGAAGAGGGCAAAATTTTCATACTGCATTTTTTCTACAGCGTGTTTCACATGAATGCCTCCCGTGTAGAAAACCATCCCTTCCGAAATTTCAGTAAGTTCATCTATCTTTTTAAGAAAATTTCCGCCATCCAACGGTATAAATTCATAGTGAATTCCGAAGTCTTCTGCTATTTTTTCCGAAATAGTATGGTCGAAATAACCGGACTGTGAGAAGCACAAAGCGTTTCCCGGAACCTCATTGTTTTTAATGGCATAAAACATCGCCACACGACTGTCTAAACCGCCGCTCAGCAGTGCGAGATGGTTTTTTCCCAACTCGGTATCTTTCTGGTATTCCATGATCACTGATTGGGCAAAAATCTCGTGAATTTGATCAACAGCAGCTGCTTTAGTTCCTTTGAATACCGGAATTTCCGAAAGATTAAAATATTCTTTTTCACTGAAACTTAAATCGCGGAAATTAACTTCAAGGTAATGTCCGTCGAGCAATTTTGCTATATTTTCAATCGGGGTTTTTCTTTCAGGCAGATTACTGAAACACAGCAACTGATAGATGGATTCCAAATCCGGAGTCGTTGTGATCCCCGAACTTAATAAAGTTTTATTGAGCCGTACCAAGCTGGTATCAATAAAAATTTCATTTTTAAATTTAGAATAAAAAACCCGTTGGGTAGACGTTGGATTCGTAAAAACATACAGTTTTTCCTCTTTTTTGTTCCAGATAAAACCGCGGCACTCGCCTTCAAATTCCTTTATTAATCCCTGTTTTTTCTGTGTATAAAGTTCCCGGATTAATGTTTCGAAATCTTTTAACGCATATTCTGTGAGTAATTTTTTTTTGTTGAGCAACACTCCTTCCAAAAGAAAATCAAAATGTTCGGTCCGAAGATAAAAGTCATCGTATTCTCCTGAAATAAATGATTTTATATCTGTTTTTTTGTCCGAAATTTTTATAGAAAACCCTTTTTTCATAATGGGTATTGGTGAAAATAGTTTTGAGAAGTCAATTTACATAAAATTCTAAAGAAACTTCGGTTTTTCGGGAAATTAGTTCAAAACCTGACTATAAATATGCGAGTATTTTTGCGCAATTTTATTGATAGAAAAATTATTCTCTACATATTCATGCAGTTTGTTCGGCTCCTCAAAATGTATTTGTGCAGTAAGAACTTTTTTCATCGCCTGGTAAAGTTCGGCTTCAGAATTGCTGATCAAAATACCGTTTTTTTTATTAATGATTTCCGGTATTCCACCAACATTTGTGGCGATTGCGGGCGTGCCTGTGGACAGCGACTCCAGAAGGACACAGGGAAAATTTTCGTAATCGCTGAACAGGATAAAACAGTTGCTGTTTCTCATTTTATCTGAAACTTCCTTTGAAGTTAGCATCGGAAAAGTTGTAATAAAACCTTCGGCCTGCTGCGATTTAATCAGCTTATTCAAGGTATCCACATCACCGTCACCGCCAATCTGAAGTTCAAAATTCGAAAATTCTTTGGATAAACGAACTGCCGCAGATATAATTTTATCAGGATTTTTGATGCCGATAAGATTTGAAATATGTAAAAACGTAAACTTTGCGGGCGTTGCTTTTTTTATATGAAACAAATCTGTATCTACAACATTTCCAATTACTTCTATTTTTGTTTGAATGCCTGCTGTTTTTAAATCCTTGGAAAGATATTGACTTACAGGTAAAAGGAATGACGCTTTTTCTGCAATTCTTTTTGCTGTAAAAAGCTGAAGTTTAGAAAGTCTGTGTCTGTTTATCTGTAAAAATCCTGACCAATGTTCGGTGACGACAAAAGGAATTTTATATTTGTTTTTTAAATAAACCGCAAAAAACATGTTGTTCTGAAGAACGTTTGCATGTACTAAATCGGGTTTGTTGAGTTTCGAAAATCCCTTTTTATAGGCCTGCATTCGCCTTACAAAATTTAGTACAGGATTTTGGGTTTGCTTATAGTAAACAATTAAAGTGCGCAGGCTGTTTATATTTTTATCGTCGAAAATAAATTTTTCCTGCTGCGCCGGGTCACCGATTGCGTGAAGAACTTCTACCTCATGAAGTGTAGAAACCGCTTCGGCATGGCGCTGAACAAAATTACCGTTGGTAGGCTCTAATTTGTTCGGATACCACGAGGAAATAAAGAGGATTTTGTACCGCATGCTTTTATAAACAAACAAAAATAGGGATTTATTTCTGCCAAAAAAAGCCTGAAAAAGATTCAGACTTTAATTTTCGGTTTCACAAGCTGCCCAAACTGAGTCATTTTGCGGAACAGGCGCTACAACTACAAGATTTTCTTTGGTGACGGGATGAATAAACTCTAATCTCCTCGCGTGAAGATGAATGCCACCATCGGGATTGGATCTGGATGAACCATATTTTAAGTCTCCTTTTATCGGAACACCAATTTTTGAAAGTTGTGCGCGGATTTGGTGATGCCGGCCTGTTTCTAAATCAACTTCAAGAAGCTGAAAGTTATCTAAAGTTTTTATTATCTGATAGTTGAGTATCGATTCTTTCGCGTTTTCTGTAGGTTTTATGAAAACGGTAGATTTGTTTGTTTTCTCGTTTTTGTGAAGATAATGAACCAGCCTTTGGCTTTGGGGAATCATTTCTTTGGCAACAACCGCCCAATACGTCTTTTTTATTTCCCGGTTTTTTACCATTTGCGTCAGTCGGGTAAGTGCTTTTGAGGTTTTTGCGTAAATGACAAGTCCCGAAGTCGGCCTGTCGATTCTGTGAACCAGCCCGAGGAAGACGTTGCCTGGTTTTTGGTCTCTTTTTCTGATGAAATCTTTAATGAGATCCAACAGTGAGGCATCGCCCGTTTTGTCACCCTGCACGAGTTGACCGGTTTTTTTGTTGATGATCAGAAGATGGTTGTCTTCAAAAACAATCTGTGATTCGATGTTATTTGGGGATTCCTGCATGGGTGAAATTTCGGGACTTCAAAATTACAAATAAAACTCTGCTTAAAAATTATTGGGTTTTATATTTTTCCAGAAAGATGCGTTGCGAATCGAAGGCAATATCATCTGGATTAATGTCTTGAATTTTCAGCCAAACTGTTTCAGAAATTTCAGAAATTTCCAGGTTTACTTCAAATTTTTCATCTGATTCGTATTCGTAAAAAAGATCTAAAGTGTTGTAAATGATGTTTTTGTACTCATAAATATTGGGTAGGCTGGCGAGATATTTCAGTTTTGAAATATCAATCCTCATCTTCATTTCTTCAAAAAGTTCCCGAGCGCAGGTTTCTTCACCACTTTCTTTTGGATCTACAAAACCACCGGCCAAATCGAGTTTACCTTTTTTAGGTTCCTGATTACGCCTCGTCAGCAGAATTTCATCGCCAAACTTAATCACCACAGCAACCGCTCCTGCAACATTATGAAAAAGGACGTAATCGCAAACTTTGCAGTTCCATTTTTTTTCTCCGTCCCAGTTTAGGCTTTTATTGCCGCATTTCGGACAAAACTTAAGATATTCCATTTATTCTTTATTTCTCGGATGATAATTCAGAATGACATCCCGAAGTTCTTCGTTTTTCAAGTGCGTATAAATTTCGGTGGTCGTAATGCTCGAATGTCCCAGCATTTCCTGAATATATCTTAAATCCGCGCCGTTTTGCAGCAGATGTGTTGCAAAGGAATGGCGGAAGGTATGCGGTGAAATTTTCTTGTTGATGCCGGCTTTTTCGGTTAGTTCTTTAATGATGATAAATACAATCACTCTCGACATCGAAGATCCGCGGCTGTTGAGGAAGAGAATGTCTTCACATTTTTTGTTGATTTTATATTTTGAACGGATTTCCTTAATATACTGTTTGATGAGTTCTGCAGTATAAGTTGCCAAAGGCACAAAACGGGCTTTGTCTCCTTTTCCCTCGACATTCAAATAAGATTCTTTGAAGTTGATATTCGACATCTTCAGATCAATAAGTTCCGAAAC
>JAHRWY010000246.1:0-5147 GCA_019104935.1 Kaistella sp. | reverse complement strand
AACTAACAGTAAACCAATTTTTTTAAAATTAATATAATGAAAAAAATATTTTTCAGCATTGCATTAGTTTCTGCAACTGTTGCATTTGCACAAAAAAAGGAAATCGCGGCGGCAGTGAAAGCCATTGACGCCGGTGATGTTGCGGCTACCAACTCGCAGATTGCTGCAGCCGAAGCAGTAATGGGTGGTAAAACCTATATGGTAGAGCCTGCTGTTTTGGAGCAGTATTATTATGCAAAAGGTTTGGCGCTTTTAAAATCAGGTAAAAACGCAGAAGGTGCAGCTTACCTCGCGAAAATGAGCGAACTTGGTAAACAAAAAATATATACCGGTAAAGACAGCAGCAAAAACAAAGTGTATTATGTTGGTAAAGCAGCCGCAGATCAGTCTGGAATTCAGGGACTGAAAGAAGATACTTACCTTCCTGTCTTAACAGGCAAGATTGGCAACACCATTAACCCACTTATTGAAGCTGCCAATAAAACTGCGATGAATGCTTATACAGCAAAAAATTATGCTGCAGCAGCACCAAAATTCAAAGAAGTTTATGATCTCTTGAAAGCAGGCGGGCAGGATAACAAACAGTATCTGTATTACTCAGGACTAAATTATGCGCTTGCTGATAAAAAGAATGAAGCAATCGAGGTTTATAATGAACTCATCAACTCCGGATATACAGGTATTGCAACCACATATTTTGCTAAGAATAAAAAATCCGGTGAAGTAGAGCCGTTGGACAAAGTAACCTGGGATCTTAACAAAAAGATGGGAGCAACTTCAGAATATTCCGATTTTACCAGCGAAACTTCTACAAGTATTGAAAAAGAGCTGTACGAAACCAATGCAGCACTGATGGTAGATGCTGAAAAATATGATGACGCTTTAGCACTCATTGAGAAAGGATTGAAAAAATTCCCGTCAAATTCCAAGCTTACAGAACTTCAGGGAACTGCTTATTACAAATCCGGTAAGATGGATCAGTTTATTGCAAACTTGAAAGTTCAGACCGAAAAAAATCCTTCAGATGCCAATAACTGGTACAATCTGGGAGTTCTTCAGAGCAAGGATCCTGCAACAGAGGCAGAAGCAGTGAAGTCGTACAAAAAAGCGGTAGAGTTGAAGCCGGATTTCGCTCAGGCGTGGCAAAACCTTACCTATGTTACTATGGGTGACGATGCCAAAGCGATTGAAGATTACAATGCAGCTAAAAAAGCAGGCAAAACAGAAGCTGCAAATAAGATTATCGAGGCAAGAAGAGCAAGACTTGCTGCAGCACTTCCTTACGCTGAGAAATGGTACGAAAGCGACCAGAATAATATCGACGCGGTTTCTTTGCTGAAAGGCTTATATATGTCAAACAAAAAAGAAGCAAAATTCCAGGAATTTAAGGCCAAAGAAGCTGCAATGCAGGCTGCAGGCAAAAAATAATACTCAATCAGCTTCTAACTGATGATGGATGCACCGAATTATTCGGTGCATTTTTTATATTGAAATATCAGTTTTCTAAATTCATTTCCCTGCATTTAAAAGAAAATTTAAGAAATATGGGTTTCTGAATCCTCAATTTCTTCGTAAATTCACACCAAATTTTAAAATTATGACCTCATCAGAAAAAATATCGGCATTACGCCAAAAAATGCAGGAAAATCAAATCGACGCATTTATCGTATATTCCGCAGATCCGCACATGAGCGAGTACCTCCCGCAGGAGTGGCAGGAACGCAGCTGGCTTTCAGGATTTACAGGTTCAGCAGGCTTTGTGGTAATTACTGCGGATAAAGCAGGTTTGTGGACTGATGGAAGGTATTTTGTTCAGGCACCGAAAGAACTTCACGGTTCCGGAATTGATCTGATGAAGGAAGGTGAAGAAGAAACGCCACACTATATCGACTGGATTATCGCTGAAACTCCTCAGAACGGAAGCGTTGCAGTAAATGCTCTGGCAACTTCCAACTCCAATTGGGAAATGCTTCAGGAAAAGCTTTCCGCGAAAAATATTACCTTAAAAGACCAGCCATTGCTGAAAGAAATCTGGACCGACAGAAATCCCAGCGCTAAGAAAAACCCAATATTTGTTCATCCGGTAGAGAGAGCCGGAAAATCGGTTGCAGAAAAGCTCGCAGATATCCGCCAGAAAATGGAAGGCCTCGGCGCTTCAGTTCATATTATTTCCAGTCTTGATGATGTTGCGTGGACTTTAAACTTAAGAGGAAGCGACGTACAGTCGAATCCTGTGTTTTTAGGATATATCATTCTGACTAAAAATGAAGCTAAACTCTTCGTGGATCTTGAAAAACTGGAAGTAGAAGCCAGAAAACAGATGGATGAATCTTTGGTGAAAATGATGCCTTACGAAGAATTCTTCACCGAACTTCAGAACATTAAAAATGAAACAGTCCTTATTTCACCCAACAGCAACCAGTCGATTTTTGAAGCCTTAAAAGCCGAAAATCAGTTTATCAAAGCCCCCGTTCCCGGCAATCTGATGAAAGCAGTGAAAAACGCGGCCGAACTCGAAGGTTTCCGTACGGTAATGCAGCGTGATGGCGTAGCGATGGTGAAATTCCTTTACTGGCTTACCCATCAGGCGGGTAAAGAAGAAATGACTGAATATTCCATCGGTGAAAAACTGAGAGGCTTCCGTGCTGAAGGCAAAAACTTCGTGGGCGAAAGTTTCGGAAGCATCGTAGGTTATATAGAAAATGGTGCGATCATGCACTATTCGGCTCCTAGAGAGGGCAGCAAACCGGTGACCAATGATTCTTCAATCCTTGTAGATTCAGGAGGCCAGTACCTCGAAGGAACTACCGATATCACCAGAACTTTGGCTTTAGGCGCGGTTTCTGATGAATTCAAACACAACTGTACTTTGGCGTTAAAAGGGATGATTCAGCTTTCTATGGTGAAGTTTCCGAAAGGCACGCGCGGCGTTCAGCTGGATGCGTTTGCAAGACTTGCACTCTGGAACGAAGCCAAAGATTACAACCATGGAACAGGCCACGGTGTGGGAAGTTTCATGAACGTACACGAAGGTCCGCAAAACATCCGCAAAGACATGAATTTCCAGGAACTGATTCCGGGAATGGTGCTTTCCAATGAGCCTGGTTTTTACTGGGAAAATCATTACGGAATCCGTCACGAAAATCTTATTGCAGTAAAGGAAAGTCAGACCACTCAATTCGGTACTTTCTATGAATTTGAGACCTTAACGATCTGTCCGTTCGACAGAAATGTGATTGCAACATCCTTGCTTACCCAGCCTGAAAAAGACTGGCTGAACAGCTACCACGAATGGTGCAGGGTAAAACTTGAAAATGATCTGGAAGGTGAGGTGAAAGAATGGTTCCTCGAGCAGGTAAAACCGCTTTAAAACCTCTTAATTATAACATAAAAAGTGCAGTTTTCTGCACTTTTTTATGCGTTTCAGTCACAAATTATTTGAAAGAATAGATAGGAGTCTGTATAAACAAAATACACTTTTTCTTAGCCCCGATGGGAGCGGCATCCTTTTTATAGAGCCGGATTTGCTGCTGCATAAAAAGATAAAGCGGATAGCGGGACAGGTCTCCGAATAAAGCCCGAAACCTCTTGCTCCTGAAAACAGGAATTATTCCGTAATTTTGCAGCATGTACAACGACACAATTTGTGCTTTAGCCACAGCCAACGGAATGGGTGCGCTCGGCATCATCCGCCTTTCGGGTGATGATGCAGTGGGCATCGTGAACAAAGTCTTTGAAGGGAAGAACCTTGAAAAAGCCAAATCGCACACGGTTCATTACGGTTTCATCAAAGACGGCGATGAAACGGTGGACGAAGTAATGGTTTCGGTATTTCTGGCACCCAAAACCTTTACCACCGAAAATTCTGCGGAAATTTCATTCCACGGTTCGCCTTATATCGGTAAGAAAATCCTGGAAGTTCTGCTTAAAAACGGCGCCAGAATGGCCAAAGCCGGCGAATTTACGATGCGCGCTTTTATGAACGGACGTATCGACCTGTCACAGGCTGAATCTATTGCCGACCTTATCGCTTCAGAAAATGAAGCGTCCAGAAAAGTGGCGCTTAATCAACTCAAAGGCGGCATTACAAATGAAATATCAGTCCTCAGAACCGATTTACTGAATTTTGTTTCCTTAATTGAATTGGAACTCGATTTCGCCGAAGAAGATGTGGAGTTTGCCGACAGAACGGCTTTAACCCAACTTCTCCATAAAATTGAAGACAAACTGAATGCCCTCATCGAAAGTTTTCAGTACGGAAACGCAGTAAAAAATGGAGTAGCAGTAGCAATACTGGGTAAACCCAACGCAGGCAAATCTACCCTTCTCAATGCGCTGCTGAAAGAAGAACGGGCGATTGTAAGCGACATTGCAGGAACCACACGCGACACGATTGAAGAGGTGATCCACATCAAAGGAAACGCCTTCCGGCTCATCGATACCGCTGGGTTACGTGAAACGACGGATGAAATCGAGAAAATTGGCGTTGTGAAAGCCAAAGAAAAATCGGATAAGGCTGATGTCCTCATCTATCTGATTGATGTGGCTTCAAAAAATATTTCTGAAGATGTTGCGATACTTAAAGAGCTTTTGCGCGAAGACCTGGAAACCATCATCTGTTTTACGAAAATCGATGAGCAATCGGTTGCAGAACATTCGCTTTTTGAGGACATCAAACGCCTGACGGGGAATGAAAACCTCAAAACGCTTAATATTTCTGCCAAGGAAAACCTGAATCTGGATGAACTCAAGAATCTCCTCACGCACTTCGTCGACAATCTTAAGACGGATGAAAATGTAGTCATCACCAACCAGCGTCATTACGAAGCTTTACAGAAATCCCTCAATGCGGTGAAAGCGGTGGAAGAGGCTGTAAATTCGAAAATTACTACCGAACTTCTCGCGTATGAACTCCGAAACGCCTTGGAACACCTCGGTGAAATCTCCGGTGAATTCACCAACGATGAAGTATTGGGGAATATTTTTTCTAAATTCTGTATCGGAAAGTAAATCACGCCATCCCAAGCGCTGATACCGAAAATATAATTTATTTTTGATGAACTTTTCATCAACATTTTTTTTAAATCTAATGGGTTAATCTTTCCGGTATGATCTGGTTTTTCAACATTCAAAAATTCAAAACTCAA
>JAHRWY010000151.1:0-11037 GCA_019104935.1 Kaistella sp. | reverse complement strand
CGGTGATAAAGCACCGGCTGAAAGAGCAAATGTTGCTAAACCCAGCGTGAAGCCCATCAGTACAAGTAAATTAAAAACGGAAATTAAAAGAGATGTAGCAAGAAGCGGTGGCGTTAGTGAAAAAAATAAACGAACGGCTGAGTTGTTAACCCACATGTTCAATACTGATCCTACAAGCAAAAATGCATACATACAGATCGTAAACAAATCGAAATGCAATCTCATTGTAAAAATCAGCGGAAGAAAGTTTTATAATCTTGATGTCCCGGCCCACAACCAGAATTTTTTACTCATTGATAAAGGAAATTATACGATTACCACTTCAGTGTGCGACGCTAAATATTCGTCGGTTAAAAACATCAATAAAGATATTGTAGTTACGCTGAATGCTCCAAAATAATTGGATTATTTTCTGAAGACGTGAAAATCTTTGGTCAGCTCGAGGTAGCTATCACTGTATTTTCTTGGTGATTTTTCGATGACGAATTCGGTTTCGATTACTTTTCCGGCGTTTAATCCAAACTCCAGAATCAGTCTTTTGGGAGTAGCGGCTTTTATTCCAGAAATGGTAATCTTTTTTGTTGGGAAGAGGTTTTGTTCTCTACAGATTCTTTCAAAATCATGTCCGGAATTAAACGGGATAATGACCGATAAAATTCCTTTTCCGGAAAGACTTTTTGAGGCGTTTCGGATTAAATCAACAAAAGAAAGTTCTGTTTGTTGCCTGGCCAAAATATCTTTTTCTGAAGAATTTTCTTCGAAATACGGTGGATTGGAAACGATTAAATCAAATTTCTTCTCCGTTTTGTTTTGCTTGAAATCCTGCAAAATAGCTTTTAATCGGTCGCGGTATGGCGAATTCCTGAAATTTTCTGAGGCGAGAGTTACGGCTTCTTCATTGATGTCGATGGCAGTTATAAAGGCTTTTGGATTTCGCTGCGCGATCATTAAAGCAATTAATCCTGTGCCTGTGCCTATTTCTAAAATGTTTTCAGCCTTTTCAACCGTTGCCGAGGCGCCAAGCAAAACTCCATCAGTTCCTACACGGAAGACTTTTGCTGATTGATTAACAGTGAATTTTTGGAAGTGAAAAGGTTTCATTAAATAAGAAAATCTACATATTTGTAGGCAAAGAAATGGTAAATGTAGAACCTTTACCGACCTCAGATTTTACTGAAATCTGGCCTTTGTAATCTTCTACCATTTTTCTTACCATGGTTAAACCGAGACCTGTCCCACTTGTTTTTGAAGTGAAATTAGGCTCGAAAATCCTGTCGTAAAGATCCTCGGGAATTCCTGTTCCGTTATCATCCACGGTAATAATAACTCTTTTTTGGCGCTGTTCCACGTCAAGATTAATGATATTGTCGCGGTCGTCGTGTTTCGCCTGGCGGGCATTTGCCACCAAATTGGTAATGATTCTGGAGAGATAAATTTTGTCCATTTCAACCATAATAATATCTCTGTTGGAATGGAAATAAATTTTTTCGTCGCTGAAAACATTAATGATGTTCTTAATTTCTTTATTCAGGTCGAATATTTCGTTGTTTTTTTCAGGAAGTTGTGCAAACTGAGAAAAAGCGCTGGCAACGGTTGCCACCAGATCAATCTGGTCTACCAATGTGCGGCTTAAATGTTTTACTTTGTCGCGGATATCGGGATCTGCCGGATCAAATTTTCTTTCGAAGTTTTGTATGGTGAGTTTCATCGGGGTAAGCGGGTTTTTAACTTCGTGTGCTACCTGCTTTGCCATTTCGCGCCATGCTTCTTCTTTTTCCTTAAAACTGAGGCGCTGTTTCTGTTCCTGAATTTGGAGAATCATTTTGTTGTAAGCTTTCACCAACTGGTTCAGTTCGTCGTTATGATAATATTTAATGGGTTTAGGATCATCTTCAAACAGCGTAATCTGGTTGATTTTGTCTGAAAACTTTGTAACGGCGCGCGTAAGGTTATTCGAGATAATCCAGCTGAGCCAAACGGAGATGGCAATGATGAAAAGATTGACAATAATAATGTAATTTACATATTTGTTGAAAACACTGAAGTAAGCACCGTCGTTATGATAAAAAGGAAAAAATACAATACCGATAGGCTCGAGCATATTATTCTTCAAAATCATATATGAGGAAGAAACATTGGCCCCTATTTTTTTATCGTAAGTTTGAAAATCTACTCTGGTATCGCTTTTAAGTACGCGGTTTATTACTTCGAGCGGAATTTCTTTCTGCGCGATAAGATTAATGTCCTTATTGGAAATCAAAAATTTACCTGATAAGTCGTAGATGATGATATCCTGGTTATTGATATCGGCAATTTCGAAAATGTCATTGGCTAAAATCTGTGGTAAATCGTTGGTTTCAACCTGGGTATGGCTTACTGAATAATCGAGTGCCGACATCAGGGCTTCAGATTTTTTCTGAAGATCCGTACGGCTTTGTGCTACTGCATTGTTGCGTAAAATAAAATAAGAAAGGGTAGAGGAACTCGCGATACTGAGTAAACAGATCAGGAGGAATCCCCAGAAAACTTTGTTTCTTAAGCTGTAACCTTTGTATTTAGAGAAGGGCATTTTTTTTCATCAGTTTCGTTACATATTTTCCTATAATGTCGAATTCCAGATTTACCACATCTCCGGGCTTTAGATTTTTCATATTGGTGAATTCCCACGTGTAAGGAATAATGGCCACCGAAAACCTGCCCGAATCGCTGGAAGCAACTGTTAAACTGATGCCGTTCACCGTAATAGATCCCTGGGGAACGGTAACATAATCATCGGTTTCGTCGTACTGAATGGTGATAAAAAAACTTCCGTCTTTGTCTTCAATTTTTTCAACGGTTCCGGTTTTATCTACATGACCCTGAACAATGTGGCCATCCAGTCTTCCATCCCACTTCAAACAGCGTTCCAAATTTACTTCGGATCCTATATTCCATTTTCCGAGATTGGTTTTTTCCAGGGTTTCGGCAATGGCGGTAACGGTGTAACTTCTATCGTTGATTTCTACCACGGTAAGACAGCAGCCATTATGTGCCAAACTTTGGTCAATCTTTAATTCCTGAGTAAAGGGACAGGTGAGTGTAAAATTAATATTGTCTCCGCTGTGTTCAATTTTTTCAAGTGTTGCGGTAGCTTCGATGATTCCTGTGAACATAAGATCTTTTTTTTTAGTAAAGAAAAATTTAGTTTCAAATAAGTACAGAATAGTTATTTCTAAATTGCTAAATTTGTGAAATTCTATTAATCTTCAAAGATAAATTAAAAATGAGTGCTAAACACCATAAAGTAAGGGTAGGAATTTCAATCGGGGATTTCAACGGGATAGGCCCGGAAATCATTATGAAATCACTGAAAGACAAAGCGATTACCGAATTTTTTACGCCCATCATTTTTGGTTCCGGGAAACTGTTTACTTATCAGAAAAACATTTTTAAGCTTCAGCACAATTTTAATTATATCACCGAGGCCACTCAGGCGGTGGGCGATAAGATTAATATGGTGAATCTTACCAAAGAAAATGTAAATGTAGATTTAGGAAAACCTACGGAAGAATCGACCAAAATGGCAATTGATTCGCTGCAGGCGGCAACAGAAGCATTAATGAAAGGTGAAATAGATGTTTTAGTCACTGCGCCCATCAATAAAGATGAAATGATGAAACATGGTTTTGCGCATGCAGGACACACCGGTTATCTTGAAGAAAAATTTGGTAAAAAAGGATTGATGTTTTTAGTGACCGATGATCTGAAGGTAGCAGTATCTACCCACCACATACCGATTGCTCAGGTTGCCGAAAGCATTTCAAAAGAAAAAATAAAGAAGCAAATTAAAATGCTGAATCAGTGTCTTATTGAAGATTTCCAGATCCCGCGGCCTAAAATTGCAGTGTTGGGCTTAAATCCACATTCCGGTGACGGTGGTGTGATTGGTAAGGAAGAAATTGAAATTATTTCGCCTGCCATTAAAGAACTTTTCGATAACGGGGTTTTAACGTTCGGGCCATTTCCGGCCGACAGTTTTTTTCAACCCGTGAAGTACAAAAATTTCGACGCAGTTTTAGCGATGTATCACGACCAGGGTCTGGCACCCTTTAAAACATTGGCTTATGAAGAGGGAGTGAATTATACCGCCGGATTGCCATTTATCCGAACATCTCCGGATCACGGCGTAGCCTATGATATTGCAGGACAGAACATTGCCGATGAAACGAGTTTTACCGAAGCAATTTTCACTGCGATAAAGATTTTTAAAAACCGAAAAGAGTATAATGATCTAATGACCAACCGTATGCAGCCACGTAAAAGTGCTGCAGGAAATGGCGTAGACGAGGATTTACCACAGGAAAAACACAGTTAAAGTTTTTAAAATTGTTTTTCTTAAATAATTGTTTTGAAAATTATTTGTAATATTAAAAAATTTGCATATTTTTGCACACTCATTTTATGGACAGGTTAAGAAACTACGACATCGTGTTTTCGGGTCAAAAAAACGGCAAACACGAATTCCAATTTGAGATAGATAAAACGTTCTTTCAACTTTTCGATACTGAACAGGAATTTACAGAACCTAAAATCGTGGCTGATGTTTTAATGGATAAGCATACCACTTTTTTAGAGGTAAATATCAAAACTTCCGGAACGGTAAATTTAGTTTGTGATATCACCAACGAAAATTTCGAGCATCCGATAGAAAATGAATTAACTGTTCTGGTAAAATTCGGTGCAGAATATGATGACAGCGAAGAAGATGTGATTACCATTCCGATGACCGATCACGCATTCAATGTGGCGCAGTTAATCTACGAAGTAGTAATGCTTGCCATACCGATGAAGAAAATTTCGCCGAATGTTTCTGATGAAGATTTGGAAATTCTCGAAAAATTCAGTCCGAAAGACGAAGTAGATGAAGAACCGGAAAGCGATCCCCGTTGGGAAGCTTTGAAAAAGTTAAAAGATAAAAATTAAATAGTTTAAAATGATGAGAAGTGAGCAATCAACTACTCATCGCTCATCAAACAAAATTATAAGAAATGGCACATCCAAAGAGAAGACAATCGTCAACAAGAAGAGATAAGAGAAGAACACACTACAAAGCAAGTGTTCCTCAATTGGCAAAAGATGCAACTTCAGGAGAAATGCACCTTTACCACAGAGCGCATTGGTTTGAAGGAAAAATGTACTACAGAGGTAAGGTAGTAATGGAAAAAACAGTAGAAACTACAGAAGAAAATTAAGACAAAAAATCTTAAAAAACTTCAATTTTATACTAAAACCACTCAATTTTTTCAATTTTGAGTGGTTTTTTGTTGTTTTTTGCTGTTTTTTAGTATCTTTGGCATAACAAACAAATATCAAATATAATGGACATTAAAGACATACAAAATCTGATCAAATTTGTGTCTAAAGCAGAAGTTTCTGAAGTAAAATACAAAACAAAAGATTTCGAAATCACGATTAAGACTCCACTCGGAGGAAGCGAGGTAAGCTATATGCAGCAACCGGCTGTTTACCATACTGCACCACAGCAAGCTGCACCTGCTGCTGCACAAGCATCTGCACCTGTTGCGAACACACCAGCTGCTGACGCTGTTTCGGATGACAGTAAATTTGTAACCATTAAATCCCCAATGATCGGTACCTTCTACAGAAAACCATCACCGGATAAAGATGTTTTCGTAAATGTTGGCGACGAGGTTTCTAACGGCAAAGTTGTCTGCGTAATCGAAGCCATGAAATTATTCAATCAGATTGAATCTGAGGTTTCAGGAAAAATCGTGAAGATTTTGGTAGATGATGCTACGCCTGTTGAATATGACCAGCCTTTATTCTTAGTTGATCCTTCTTAAGAAATTTTAAATTATAGATTATAGATTTTAAATGGAGCTCATTTAAAAATAATTTAAAATTCAAAATTCAAAATTTAAAATTTCAAGTACGATGTTCAAAAAAATATTAATTGCCAACAGAGGCGAAATTGCAATGCGTATTCTGCGTACCTGCAAAGAAATGGGAATCAAAACTGTGGCAGTTTATTCTACTGCGGATAAAGACAGCCTGCACGTTAGGTTTGCTGATGAAGCAGTTTGCATCGGCCCTCCGATGAGCAAAGATTCTTACCTTAAAATTTCAAACATCATTGCGGCAGCAGAAATTACCAATGCCGATGCGATACACCCGGGATACGGATTTTTATCAGAAAATTCTAATTTCTCCAGAATCTGTCAGGAAAACGGCATTAAATTTATTGGTGCAACTCCCGAACAGATCGACAGAATGGGAGACAAAGCAAACGCTAAAGCTACCATGAAAGAAGCAGGAGTTCCATGTGTACCAGGTTCTGAAGGCTTAATCGACGGTTACGAAACTGCTGCGAAACTTGCCGAAGAAATTGGTTACCCTGTGATGATTAAGGCAACCGCCGGAGGTGGAGGAAAAGGAATGAGAGCGGTTTGGAAAGCTGAAGATTTGCAGGAACATTGGGATTCTGCAGTTCAGGAAGCTACTGCGGCATTCGGAAATGGTGGAATGTACATGGAGAAACTCATTGTTGAGCCGCGACATATCGAAATTCAAATTGCAGGTGACCAATACGGAAAAGCTTGTCACCTTTCAGAAAGAGACTGTTCTGTACAAAGAAGAAACCAAAAGTTAACTGAAGAAACTCCTTCTCCGTTTATGACCGACGAACTTCGTGAAGAAATGGGTAAAGCTGCAGTAAAAGCTGCGGAATATATCAAGTACGAAGGCGTGGGAACTATTGAGTTTTTGGTGGACAAAGACCGCAAATTCTATTTTATGGAGATGAATACCAGAATTCAGGTAGAGCATCCTATTACAGAGCAGGTGGTGGATTATGATCTGATCCGTGAGCAAATTCTTTTAGCCTCAGGAACACCAATTTCAGGGATTAATTACTATCCGAAACTTCATTCAATTGAATGTAGAATTAATGCGGAAGATCCATATAACGATTTCCGTCCGTCTCCGGGAAAAATCACCGGACTTAATATTCCGGGAGGACATGGGGTTCGTGTAGATACCCATGTGTACTCAGGTTATTCGATTCCGTCGAATTACGATTCAATGATAGCCAAACTGATCACTACAGCGCAGACCCGTGATGAAGCGATTGCAAAAATGAAAAGAGCACTGGAGGAATTTTATATTGAAGGTGTAAAAACTACAATTCCGTTCCACCGACAACTGATGGAAAACGAAGATTATGTAGCCGGTAATTATACTACAAAATTTATGGAAGATTTTGTAATGGATAGAAATTTCGATCACTAAAATCTTCATTGGAAGTGAATATCAACCGGCAGCATATTGCCGGTTTTTTTATGGAATGACATAAGGAACTTTTCTCCATGCTTTTCTTAAATCACAGCTGATTTCCTGCCCTTAGTTTAGCTGCAAACGCTTCAACAGATCAAAATAAATGCGTATTTTTGTGTTCAGATAAAATCACATCAGCATGCATACAGTAAACAAAACATCCTCTTATTTTATAGAACTCGAAGAAAAATACGGTGCCCACAATTATCACCCGCTTCCGGTGGTTTTAGAGAAAGGAAAAGGTGTATTTGTATGGGATGTAGAAGGAAAAAAGTACTATGATTTTCTGTCGGCATATTCTGCTGTAAACCAGGGGCATTCGCATCCGAAAATTGTTGATGCTTTGGTAAATCAGGCACAGAAGTTGGCCTTGACGTCCCGTGCATTTTATAATGCCAATTTAGGGGAGTACGAGAAAAAAATTACCGAACTTTTCGGGTTTGATAAAGTTTTACCAATGAATTCCGGTGCTGAAGCAGTAGAAACCGCTGTAAAACTCGCCCGAAAATGGAGCTACGAAGTAAAGGGAATTTCAGAAAATGCAGCAAAAATTGTTGTTTGCGAAAATAATTTCCACGGAAGAACAACCACAATCGTTTCTTTTTCCAACGATCCCGATGCCAACAGGAATTACGGGCCATTCACACCGGGGTTTGTTAAAATTCCATACAATGATCTTAGAGCTTTAGAAGAAACTTTACAAAATAATTCAGCCCATATTGCTGCGTTTTTGGTTGAGCCCATCCAGGGTGAAGCTGGGGTTTATGTACCGGATGAAGGCTTCTTAAAAGGAGCTTCGGAACTTTGTAAAAAGTATAATGTTCTTTTTGTTGCCGATGAAGTACAGACAGGGATTGCCAGAACCGGAAAACTCATCGCATGTCACCATGAAGATGTTCAGCCCGATATTCTGATCTTAGGTAAAGCGCTTTCCGGTGGAATGTATCCGGTATCTGCAGTTTTGGCCAATGATGAAATCATGAAGGTGATTAAACCCGGGCAACATGGTTCTACTTTCGGAGGGAATCCCATTGCATGTGCGGTTGCAGTGGCTGCTTTGGATGTTGTGGAAGAAGAAAAACTTTCAGAAAGAGCCGAAGAACTCGGGCAGCTTTTCCGAAATGAAATTCAGAAATTAATCGAAAAAACAGATCTTATCAACGGTGTGCGCGGGAAAGGTCTTTTAAATGCAATTCTCATCAACGATACTCCGGAAAGCAAAACAGCCTGGAATCTTTGTCTTGCGCTGCGTGATAACGGACTTTTAGCCAAACCCACCCATGGCAACATCATCCGTTTGGCACCGCCTTTGGTAATTACCGAAGAAGAGATTTTGGATTGTGTATCGATTATCGAAAAAACAGTTTTGGAATTTAAGAAAGCTTAAAGGTTGAGTTTTACACAACATATCAGCGGTTTAATTATCACTTTTAATGAAGAAAAAAACATTCAGGAGGTTCTGGATTGTTTTGATTTTTGTGATGAAATCATCGTTGTTGATTCTTTCAGTACCGATAACACCGTTAAAATTGCTTCCCGGAATCGCAAAGTGAAAATCATTCAGCATAGATTTGAAGACTTCACTAAGCAAAGGAATATTGCACTGGATGCAGCAAAAAATGACTGGGTTCTTTTTCTTGACGCAGATGAACGGATTACACCAGAACTTCGTGCAGAAATCATCAGTGAAATGAATGCTGCCGAAAAAAAAGATGCCTATTATTTTTACCGAAAATTCTATTTCTCAGGCAAACCAATACATTTTTCGGGAACGCAGACCGATAAGAATTTCCGGCTTTTCCGGAAAAGCAAATGCAGGTACATTGCTGAAAAAAAGGTTCATGAAACGCTGCAGGTTAATGGCAAAATCGGCGAACTCCGAAATAAACTTCTGCACTATTCTGTGAATGATTATGAATCGTACCGAAAGAAAATGATACATTACGGGGTTTTAAAAGGAAAAGAACTTTTTGCCAAAGGAAAAAAATTCAATGTTTTAATCCAGTATTTAAAAGCCGCTTTTAAATTTTTCAAAACTTATATATTGCGACTTGGGTTTTTAGATGGCAAAGAAGGTTTTCAGCTTTCGGCACTGCAGACTTTAAGTGTTTTTGAAACCTACGAATCTTTAAAAAAGGAACAAAAAGAAGAAGTAAATTAACAGAAACTAAACGACTAAAAATAATCAAGGTATATCATTATTTTTGTATACATTCGTTATAGTAGTTTACCGAACCGAAATTATCTATGAGAATCTGTGTTATCAGTTTTGATTTTTGGAATTACGACGCTCATATTGTTGATGAACTGCGCAAAAAGGGCATTGATGCACACCACATCAATATCGGCGCTTATCGGCACCGTAATTTTCCTGCAAGACTAAAGAATACTTTTTCTAAAATTATTCTTCAACGCAATCTTAAGAACGAGATGCGCCAGAAGATGATTCTTGATGAACTCGCAAAGTTGGGTAAACAGGACCAGATCCTTGTAATTAATCCTGAACTTATTGAACGCAGATATCACGAAGAAATCAAGAAGTTCACCAATAAATATATCGCTTACCTCTACGATAGTTTAGCGCGTTGCCCCGCCGATCATCTTGTAGATTTGTTTGATGAGATTTTCAGTTTCGATAAAAATGATGCCCAGCGACATTATTTCAAGCTCATCACCAATTATAATTATTTGTCCGAAATCAAAACTCAGGAAAAGGCGAAATATGATCTGGTTTATTTGGCTTCTTTTGATAACCGTATTTTTCTGCTTTCAAAAATCATCAAGAAATTACAGGATTTAAAACTCTCGTGCCATGTTGTAATCGTAGGCAAAAAGACATGGAAGAAGAACCTCAATCTGCAGATCAATCCATCGATCACTTATACAAGAAAAAGGATTAAACATTCAGAGATTCCCGGCTATTACAGTAAGGGAAAAGTGTTGCTCGATTTAACCCGCGAAAACCAAACCGGTTTAAGTTTCAGGATTTTTGAAGCAATGGCACTGAAAAAGAAAATCATAACCAATAATCCGACAGTTAAGGATTATGATTTTTACAATCCTGAAAATATCCTGATTATCGACGATGATTTGTTGAATATTTCATCCTCTTTTTTTGAAGGCAGTTATCAGGAATTATCACCAGAAGTTTACCGAAAATATACCTTGGAGAACTGGGTGGAAACTGTTTTTAGCTTATGAAAACCTCCGTAGCGCTATGCACCTATAATGGTGAGAAATTTATTCATCAGCAGCTCAATTCAATTCTTACACAAACATTAGAAGTTGACGAAATTGTGGTGTGTGACGATGGTTCTACAGATGCTACGGTATCTATTTTAAACGCTTACAAAGTAAATTACCCGGAATTGTTTAAAATTTATATCAATGAACAAAATCTTCGAAGTGTAAAGAATTTTGAAAAAGCAATTTCGCTGTGCGAGAACGACATTATTTTTCTGTGTGATCAGGACGATATTTGGCTGGAGAATAAGGTGGAAGTCATTGTGAATTACTTTGAGAATAATTCTGAAATAACCACCGTGGCAACAAACGGTTATGGAATTGATGATCAGAATAATTTACTGAATGTGTATTCACTTTGGGATATTCCGACATTTTTTGCAGAACGTAAAATTCCGGTTGATTATTTTAAAATTATTGCATTTGCAGGTAATATAGCGACCGGTGCCAGTATGGCTTTCC
>JAHRWY010000148.1:0-2607 GCA_019104935.1 Kaistella sp. | reverse complement strand
TGTCGCATACATCATCAGAAAAAGAATTAGTGATCAAGGGTGTTTTGTTGCCAATTTTAAGAATGATTTCACCATATTCCGGGTTACAGCCAAAAGCGCTTTCAATTCGAATGTAAATGGGTGTGTCGGTGGTGAGGAGCCAGCCGTTCTGCAGTTCTGTTCCGGGAGTTCCTGCCTGCGCATCTGACTTTTTAAGATAATATTTCGGAATGTAGGCCGTATTGAAATTTGAAATAATCTGTGAATCCAGATTCGAGAAATCTACCGGAACGCTTCCTGATAAATTATCATCACACAGAGAATATGTTCCTAAATTCAGGGTAGGTTTTTCCTGAATTTCTATTTGTACAGAACCTGTCAGAATACAACCGCCAACATTTACTTCAACTCCGTAATTCCCGTTACTCGCAGTTACGCCGGGGATACTGAGCTGTGGTTGTGTTGCTCCCGAAATCGATATTCCATTTTTAAACCACTGGTACGAAGTAGCGCCTGCGGTGGTGGCATCTAAAATCTTAGAACTTCCTTCGCAAACCGGATTATTGGTTGAGATTAAAAGATCTGGGCCCAAATCCTTTTTACCTACAAAGCTCCCGGCTTTCAGAAAAACCGCAGAATCGTAACGGCCTGTTCGGTCGGAACCTGCCAAATGGTCGGCAATAACCAGTTTGATGTGATATTTTACACCGGGAACAATATCGGTTTTTGCCGTAAGAACTTTGGTTTGTCCATCAAAAGCAGTAGGAGCGTTGGTTCCGTTGAAACTTCCAAAATAACCGGTATTTCTGGGGCAGTTTGGGGCAGTATTTATAGAAAGCGAAGTCACGGGATCCTGAGTTCCCGGAACGAGTGCGATGTTGGTATACGGATCGCTGCTACCGGCTTTTTTAATCAGGAATGCAAATCCGTCGGAGTAGGTACAGTTGGTCCTGCGGTATTCTTCAGAAAGAAATAAATATTCGAAACTGATTCCTGAAGTATTGCTGGCCACAAAATCGAATTCAATGGAAGTTGCATTCAGGTAGTTCCAGACGCTTTCCCGTAGCGCATCTGCAAGGTCTTGGTCGCCGGACCAGTTACTGTCCTGATCATCCAACAAAACATTATTAGGTCCAGGAGCATTTTGAATAGATCCCGTGCTTAGAATAATTCCCTTGTTGATATCGAAAGGCAGGGTGCCTTTTTCAAAATAACCGTAACTCGAAGAACTGCTTCCGAAGTTCTGCCATCCTTTTGCAGAAACATTGGATACGGTGATGCAACCCGAATTTTGTGAACCGATAAAGATATCGCGTACAAGCTCTTCTGCACTATAAGCCGAGGAATCAACTGTAATGTATTGCTGTGCATTTGCTGAAATGTTGAACAGCATGAAAAGCAGTGCAAAACTGCTGAATATATTGGCTCTGGACATAGTATTTTTCCGGGAGACAAAATTACTTCATATTTACCGAAAAAAAAATCTCTTCCATGGTTAATGGAAGAGATTTATATGAAAAAAGATTTGCGGTTAGGCAAGACTTACTCTTACAAAACCTACCACTTTTAAATCTCCGTTTACAGATTTTACGTAATCAGCTACAGAAACACCGCTGTCTTTAATGAAAGCCTGGTGAACCAAAGTGTTGTCTTTGTAGAATTTCTGCATTTTTCCTTTAAGGATATTATCGATGATGTTTGCAGGTTTACCTTCTTTAGTTAAGATTTCTCTTTCGATATCAAGCTCTCTGTCGATAACTTCCTGAGAAACCATCGTTTCATCAAGTGCAATTGGGTTCATTGCAGCAACCTGCATTGATACAGCTTTTGCAGCTTCAGATGCTCCGTCAACATCAGCAGAAAGTGAAGTGATCGCAGCAATTTTGTTTCCTGCGTGGATGTATGCTCCCAAGAATGGACCTTCGATTGTTTCAAAAGAACCGATCTCAATTTTTTCGCCGATAACACCAGTTTGCTCGATTAGTTTTTCAGCAACAGTAGTTCCCTGGAAATCTGAAGCTAAAAATTCTTCTTTTGTTTTTCCTAATGCAAGTTCAGCAAGCTCGTGAGCCAACTTTACGAAATCGTCATTTTTTGCAACGAAGTCAGTTTCACAGTTTAACGCGATAATTACTCCCGCAGTATTGTCTGCATTTACTTTAGCGATAACAGCACCTTCCGTAGATTCTCTGTCGGCTCTGTTTGCAGCAACTTTCTGGCCTTTTTTTCTAAGAATTTCAATCGCTTTATCGAAATCTCCTTCAGCTTCAACCAAGGCTTTTTTGCAGTCCATCATTCCTGCTCCTGTAATGTTTCTTAATTTGGCTACGTCTGCAGCAACGGGTGTATACATAAAATTTATTTTTTTATATTAAAAATTGATTAGTTTAGCTTTAATTTTAAGCGTTGCAAAGATAATAAATTTCATGCAAACTAAAAAGAACAATTCTTCGTTATTAGTAAAATTTAAACTTCTATAAATCATCGTATTAATGAAAAGATATCTATATATTCTCGTTTTTTTTATTCCGTTTTTTTCTACGGCGCAGTCTAAATACACTGCTGCCCAGGTAGAGAAAAGCACAGATCCGCAGGTGATTGCCAATTTTGTTAAGTATAACCCTACTC